>DAOVCM010000119.1 GCA_030670015.1 Candidatus Bathyarchaeota archaeon | reverse complement strand
AGAAGATACTTGTTGCCGTGGATGGATCTGAGCCATCAGAACACGCACTTAACCATGCTGTAGAGCACTCGGTTAAGTGGAATGCCGAACTCATAATCGTCTCAGTTGTACCCCAGACATCGTCACTTGTATATGCGCGCGTGCTAGAGCAATATAAGAAAGCTATAATAGAATCTCATCAAAGGGTGTTGACCGAGGCGAGTACGAAAATCAAAGACGATCACCCGGACATCAAGGTTGAGACTCGGCTGGAGGAGGGGCGCCCCGCAGATGTCATAGTAGAAACTGCTAGAGAGGAAGATGTCGATCTAATCGTTATGGGGAGCAGAGGACTAGGAGGCATCACCGGCTGGGTACTAGGGAGCACAAGCCGACATGTCGTAGAGGCATGCACTTAGCCAATACTCATCGTTAAATAACTCCATATTCACTTGACTCACAATTATCAAGATAAAGTACCTTTCATGAGAGTAGATGAAGATATTGCCACTTATACTCAGAATACTACTCACTATCTATTTTATATTTTCTTTCCGTAACTAGGATAATGATATCGCGCGCGCGCTATCTAGAACATCATGATTAGATAAAGTTGAGTAGAAAGCTTTGAAAGAGCTTAAATTTCAGGTTAACAAGATTTAATTAAGGTTGAGTAATGAAATATGATTTGGGAGTAATGAAAAAAAGATGAGTGAAGAAAAGATTAGAGAACTATATCGGCAGCTACCTGATAAGAGGATAGCCATGGCTAAGGCCTGCGCGGAGAAAGCGGAGCCATCAACCCTCGTCAAATTGGATAGGGAGATTATCAATATCCGTAAGGAGATCTGGAAGGAACTGCAAACCCTTGAAAATCGTTTAAAAAAGGAATTATGAAATCCGGGAATACGTAAATTCTTAAAAGAACCTCAACGAGATCGCATCTTGAAACAAGTTATTTTCACATTCTGTGCGTGTGAATGCATACGCATTTCTTTGGGAACTGGATGAATGATGAAGGCAAACGATACAGAGCTATACCATCATTAGCAACTTGTGCATGTGATCCTTTTATGGGTGGGAGTTCAGACAATTTCTGTGCACGAATAACCTGAGCGTGCGCACGTTACACATTGGCGTGCGCTGGTCCACTTGGGTTTGACCGGTCAAATACGTTACAAGCTGGCGCGCACCATTGACTACGAGTTCAGGTGCACCGTCTTTACGGGGTTCATTGACGAGGATACCGTTTCTAGAATGGGTGAGACAGTTGAGGGTGCAAGGCGATTCGCGTTCCAGCAGTTCATCCCCGGTGACACCCTCGACCCCCCCTTCAGCTCTACAATACCCTACATCAAGGAACGAATATCACAACTTGCGGATATCATGACGAGCTACGTCGAAGAAGTCACCCTACTGGTCTAAAAACCGTAAACCTCGAATGAGGGGTAATAAACCATCTCCTTTCATAGCCCTTAAAAACACTGCAGAATCATGATAACTTGAAGCTTAATAATTTCTCTTTATTCTCCTTTCTTATGCAAACATTGATAGGCCTGTTTCAATCTACTTGCGGTTAGTTCAGATAACATCCCAGCCTGCTCCAATTCCAAATAATTGATAATTGACGCATCGAAAAAAATCTGTGCTGACGCTGGAAACTCTGGATCTTCCTCCGATAAGACAATCGTGAGCTGTACCAGGGGAAGCGAGTTTATCATAACCGAATGATCGCCGTAGCCAAAATTCACCTCTGAGCCCCCTAGAAACCTAGCACACTCAACAAGCATCTCAGATCGGGATCCGAACACATTTTGGATTGAAGACTTAGCGCGCTCAACCATAACGTTACAATATCGCCCTCCCTGCAGCTGTTTTGAAGTAACCAGGTTTGAAGCTGTAGGTATAGGCTCAGCGTCTGCATAGGAGGATAGAATGCAGTAGATGTCTGACAAAGTCCTGTATTCTTGCTTTAAAGGGCAATTCGCCAAATCATCGTGTACTGATCCATCTTCAAGATGCAAACCGAGTCCTAAAAACCTTAACACGGAATCCTGTGAAAAACCGAGTCGCCCCTTCAGACTACGAATCTTGGCCTTACACCTTTCCCAATTCCACAGCTCTTTCATGGGTTTTTACCTTGCGGATTAAAGCTTTAGAAGGAGGTTACATAAGAATTGTCTTTGAAAAGAAAAAGCTGACACAGAGGAAACCTCCCGTGTTAACGACCATTGAGGCTTTCTGTAGCCTAAGCTTATGGAGATGGATCTAGTTTTTACAATACCGAGCATGCGCGCGCCATCAGCAGTGAGATGTTTCCCCGGTTCCAGGTCTATGTATCTGCCTGCGCCGTATGTTTCCGTTCCTGACATTTCTTCCCTGAAGGGGATCCATAAGCTCTCATCTTCAGGATTGCTTTTATAGGCCTAGATTACACGTTGTTTGTCGTCGCGCGCGCGATCATTGTCTTTTTTATCTTCTCCCCCTTCCTATTCTTTTTTTTACTCTTAAGACTAGTACTGATTATTATTTCCTCGTCCTGAACGTAGTCGAGATCATTCTTCAGTGCGATTATCGCTTTTTCTATTTCCTTCCCGAGATAAGCTGCGTGGTCAAGTCTTGAAATCAATCCTCTCTCGATAATTCCTTGAATTATCTGGGGCGTAGTTATGCCCGCGAAAGTTTGTTTCAGATTATTGTTTGAATCATAATATCTCACGAAAACTCTGTTTCGCGAAGGAAAAGGTTTTATCGTAAAATATCCTTGTGGATCTGGAGTCCATTTCACCTTGACATCAGAGGTATCTATTGCATTATTGAGTTCCTTTGTTAACTCACGTTCTGTCACCTTCCCATCTCCCTCATGTTCGTTCCTCTTTCACTCCTTTTTAGGGGAATAACTCCTCTCACCAGCGCGAACTGGTATTTTGAGCCAATTCTCCGGGGATACGAAAGAGCAGGCGTATGCTTCGCTGTATGTGCACCACGGAATATAAGCGCGCGCGGGCGAGTTTAATAATTTGTGTAAAAATGATCATTATCCTTATTTTATGATTTGGGGGCAGTTTTGGGGCGCACATCTACCCCTGATCTCCTTGCAGTATCTACCTTTCTCATGCCTGCAGATACGTTGTAGCTTATCGAAGGAGAGAACCACCAGGCCCTTGTATGGGTCTACGAGGGCGGAGACGGCCCGACCATCGACGCCCTTGGACAGGGTGTATGTGAACTGGGGTCTCCCAAGGCCCTGCTGGGGCCTCTTCCGCCTCACCACAAGGTCGTGCTCCACCAACTGGGCCAGGTGTAGCCTCAGGGTGTTGTAAGATAACTCAACCCTGGATAGGATCTGCTGGAAATTTCTAGATTTTCCATCCCTCAATACGGCCAAGATTCTCTTATCATAGAGGTCCATATCATCCTTAAAAAGGGAAAAGAGGAATAAAAATCATTTTAGATCAATTATTGAATTCGCCCGCGCGCGCATCGCTGTTCATCCTTCTCAGCACACAGAAGGACAATTCACCCATATTAAACCTCTAAATGCTTGATTTTTTCGATAAAAGCAGCCTCATCCCTCAGAGTAGGAGGGAGTTCCCTCGTCACGTTCCCACATTCAGGAAGCCACACATACCTCTAGGCCAGCCTCTTCTCCAAGTGAGACTTTGTGTACACATCAAGAAACGCCCTGTGCGGATAATCCCGCACATCTACGACGAGGGCGAGACTCACAGACAAGAGTTGGTGTAGCGGTAACGGTTATGTACACAGACGGAACTGTGGAAATGCTGTAATGAGTAAATGGAAATTCGATCTGGTACGTTTTTCTAATTACTCAAGTTTTACGGTATATAAGCAGGGTCATCTTAATATCACGTCCAGTATTTGGTTTACGGGTAGTTTATTGGCGTTGCTGTAGACCCATTGGACGAGGTTCTGGAGCAGGTCAATGAAGGCCCGCCTGCACTCCGCCCCGATAGTCTGATCGGACGTTAACCTTCTATACAACTTGCTCCTGTAGACCGTGCACGCCACAGTCAGCATGACATAGTCAACAATAACTAAAAAAAGAACACCCTTTATAAACCGCAAAACGTGAGTAATTTATTCACTTTCCTTTAACTAAATATTTAAGTAGCTCACTAAATATTCACTTAGATAGAGGGGTTTAAGAGATAATGAAAGAGGAAGATGAGGGATATGAGGAATACAAGCGAAAGCAATCTAAGTATAAACTAGTTAAAGACATTATGAGCAAAGGCGTCGTGACGATATCTGAAGATGTTACAATTACT
>DAOVCM010000211.1 GCA_030670015.1 Candidatus Bathyarchaeota archaeon | reverse complement strand
GATAACTGCTATGACGTGCAATTCCCGACGTCCCTAAAATGCTGTGATATGATTCTCAGATCTTCATTTCATCCTGTCACTCTCGCTCAAGTTGAGAGAGTTCATTTCAGCCTATTTTCTTTCATCTCAGTTAATCTGTTGAATACATGAATTAATTACTCTACACCGATGCCGCATGCTGGTTATTTGCGTTTGAAATATGGTCCGCCTCAAGATCCAGAGAATCTGCATACTTCAGTTAGATATACGTAACATATTCTGTTTTTCCTATTGATATTAATAAGTTACATGGTGTTATTCTGCATGAGATTGTTCTCTCTGTCAAGCCTTTTATTGTTTCTTTTACTTTCTCATCGCAATCACCCACTTCATTGGGAGTATGGGGGCTCGGGAGAGGAAGAAGCCTGAGGCGAGATCTCTCCCCTCCCTCCGGCAGAGGATCGCTGCGGGACCATCGTCCTTTTCATCACAATCTCCATCGCCTTGTAGTAATCCCTTTGCACCTTGAGATTGGACACCCTACAGTACCGCTGTGTGGTGGTGATCAGGCTGTGTCCCAACAGATCCTGGATGGTCACCAGTTCAGCATCGGCATTGAGTAACTGGGTGGCCATGGTGTGTCTGAGCTGGTGACAGGAGACCTTAAACCCAGCCTTTCGGGCATAGTATTCCATCCGCTTCTGGATGCCACGAACGGAGAGGGGCTTACCTCGGTAGGCTCCCTTCTCCACCACAAAGATCCTCTTGGCCCTGGAAGAGGGTCGCACCTTGAGGTAGGCTACCAGCGCCTTATAAGCATCACGGCTCACATATACTACCCTGCCTTTAGCCCCCTTGCCGTTCTCAATGGAGATCCGTGCACGACGCACGTCTATGTCGGCAAGGCTCAGTTCGGCCACCTCCTCCACCCTGAGCCCACAGCGGAGCATGAGCGAGAACATGGCTCGATCCCGCGGGCTCTCTATCACCTCAAAGAGCCTGCCCACCTCGTGATCCTTGAGATGTCTCGGCAGTGGCCTGGGCAGCCGCAAAAGCGCGCCCCTCTTGACCGGGTTGGTGAGCTCGATGTCCTCCTC
This sequence comes from Candidatus Bathyarchaeota archaeon, assembly GCA_030670015.1. Lineage (GTDB taxonomy): Archaea > Thermoproteota > Bathyarchaeia > TCS64 > TCS64 > DAOVCM01. The sequence goes on along the minus strand of DAOVCM010000211.1, from coordinate 1,861 downwards.
GTAGTGGAGGTAGTCATAGAAGCCACGGATGCTGATCAGGTGACAGTTGATGGTTTTAGGGGCGAGACCTTTGGCTAAGAGGTAATCGATATAGGCCGCCACCTTCTTTTTAGTCACCTCCTCGATCGGGACATCCACCCAGACCACGAAGCCTTTAAGCAGGTTCAGGTAGTTTTTCACGGTGTGAGGCGAGTAGTTCCGCCTCTTCAAGTATCTCCTGTAGTTCACTATCGAGTTCGTGAGGTCCATCAATTGCCTCCTTCTCTATCGTTTCCATGGCTTTAAAGTACTCCTCCTCTCTGGTCTTATCAGAAAGCCGAGCATAGCGCCGGGTCATCTGAAGGCTCGCATGTCCGAGCAGTGGCTGGAGACACTCCAGGCGCATCCCGGCATTGAGGAGTTCGGTGGCGAAGGTGTGCCTCAGTGAGTGGAGGGTGTAGCCCTTGTGAGCGAGCCCTGCTTTGAGCAGATACCGCTGAAAGATCGTGCGGGCCGTGGTATAGCACATGGTGCTTTTACCCCGGGCATAGAAGAGAGAGTCCTTGGTGGGATCTCTTTTCTGTAGCCATGCCTTCAGAGCATCCCGGGCGTCATCTGACAGATAGACCACCCGACCCACGCGATTCTTCTGAGCTTCGTAGATGAGAACCTTCCTCTCCTCAAGCAGCACCTCGTTCACCGTGGTGGTGAGCAGCTCGCCGATCCTCATCCCGGTCCTCAGCAGCACCAGGATCATTGCCCGATCCCGTATATCCTCAATGACCCCGAGCACTCGTCTCAGGTCCTCGGGCGGTATGGCCCGTGGCAAGGACTCTGGAACCCTAATCGTCAAGCGCTTGGAGAGTACCTGGGGCTCAACCACGCCCTCCTCGATCAGAAACCGAACAAAGGCCTTTACTTGCTTCACCCTCGAGGAAACGGTGCTGGCCTGGAGACCGAGGTCATGGAGATGCTCGATGAAGGCCTCCAGATCCTCTCGGGTGAGTGTTTCAAGATGGGTCGTGCCCTTAGCTGTCAGAAATGTGAGGAAGGATGCAAGGAAGGAGGTAGTACCTCGGAGGGTGCTGGCTCGCAGGTTGAGCCGATACTTATGGTGGAGATAGCGTTGCGCGTGGTGGGTTTCTGGAAGATTGCCCTTGCGGAGCCTTTGGATCCCTTGGTCGAGTGCGTGGGTTCTTTTGTGATCGGCTCGACCAACTCCAAACGCCGAGTCATAGGTGAGTCTGTGGTGAACGTTACTTGGGAATACTGAATCATGGGATTCAATGCTTGTATGGACCATTTTCTGCCTCCTTTCTTCATTTCAATAGAAAAAACAGGCAGATAATGGCCCTCACACTATCGAGAGTCAATTATCATTTTGTTACGTATAGCAGTTAGAATTTAACGCCTTCGGCCTCTTGGTTTTTTCTTGACATCCTATGCCCAAGAGTTAGAATGAAGTCTATAAGGGGAGGGGAATACACCTCATCCAGCACTTCCCAAGACCCAACACATCTCACCTTGGAATGCGGAATGCTCCTCTTGGTAATCTAATTCCCGCTGCAACTTGACTCCCTCTCCCAATATCTCGTCTTCCATTTCTGGAGTGAGCCCTGAGAAGAGGTTCCTAGAAGGTGCCTATATAAGACTCTAAAGGGGTTTACTTGACTCTTTGGGGGCACATTACTTAGTCACTGCGCCAGAAAAAAGTGAGTTCTTATCACTTGGTCAGCTTAACTTGTATTCAAACAAAGACCTGACCCCCTGGTTGTCGAACCTGAGCCTCAAACTAGCTGTGTCGAAACGCCAAGGTAGTTCAGGATGATGAGGCCAAAATGAAAGCTTGGGATTCTCGAAAAAAGGGCTTAGCGAATAAACC
>DAOVCM010000049.1 GCA_030670015.1 Candidatus Bathyarchaeota archaeon | reverse complement strand
CCTGAGGCTCAATGCTGAACCATCTCTAAAAAAGGAGATAGACTTCGCCGTTAGCCTCACCGATAGATGCGAGGTCATGGAAACAAGCCTCAATCCCTCCGAGACAGTTGACGACCTCATCCTCCGAATAGCTGTGGAGACAGATAAACCAGTTGCTACGAACGACACGGACCTCAAGCAGCGCCTACGAGCGGCAGGTATCCCCGTGGTCTACATGCGACAGCAGGCTTATCTCGAAATAAATGGATTCGTCTAATTATTCACCTCTTAAAACTGAGTTATGGTTCTTCAGCGCTTGGTACAAAGACTGGAACCTATCATACCTAAAAAGCGGTTGGGTGAAACAGGGTATAATCATCCCCTAATGAAAAAATTTCTCTTTGAGTTCATAGCTTGGTCAAGGATACTTATCGCAATTATTATAAACCCAATCTGCTACCTGAAAAATGAGGAAGCCATGGTCTGGTATTATCTAGTCCTGGCCTTTGCTCTTTCCGCGGCAATCCTATTCGGGTCCTGCATGGTCATAGACTACTGTACGTACCGGGACTTGAAGAAGCGTCTCTTGGAAGAAAGGAGAAGGAGACTCGAAAAGGAAACGGTGGCTGCGTACACATAGGAAGCTCTGTAAAACCTGAAGGTCACCCCCTTTAAGTCCTTCTCCGATAGAAGTAGATTTGGATTTTAAAACGTTGTATGACGCCAATGATCACTTTTCTGATACGAAATGAGAGGAAAGAAGATTTAAATTATAAAGAGCCTTTGTTCTGGAACTATAAGGCACCCGTTTGGGTTTTATAAAATGGTTCGGTGATGTCCTTGGAGAACAAAGCATGGCATGCAGAAGACATAGAGTCGGTTCTGAAAATACTTGGTACAAACCGGCGTGGCATCGAAGAAAAGGACGCCAAGGAGAGGCTTGAGCACTACGGGCCTAACGAGCTTAAGGAAGAGCGGAAGACCACTCCTTTAGAGCTGTTCATAGGCCAGTTTAAGAGTGTCCTCGTAATCATACTTATCCTGTCCGCAATCGTCTCTTATTACATATCTTTTCGCAAGGGTGAGCCATTCACAGATACCTATGTCATCCTCTTCATCGTTGTCATGAACGCTATTCTCGGCTTCGTCCAAGAATACCGTGCCGAGCAGGCAGTTGAAGCCCTCAAGAGAATGGTCTCACCCCAGGTGCTAGTCCTCCGAGATGGGAGGGAACAGTCCATCAACTCCAAGGAACTGGTCCCTGGCGACATTATCCTCCTAGAGGCCGGGAACAGAATACCCGCCGACGCCCGGCTGGTTGAGGTAGCGAACCTTCAGATTGATGAAGCTGCACTCACAGGCGAATCAACACCAGTCACAAAACGGCTTGGAGTTCTATCAGCGGACATCAGCATAGGCGATCGAAGGAACGTAGTCTTTATGGGCACCATCGTCACAGGTGGCCGTTCTGTCGCAGTTGTAACTGAGACAGGGATGAGAACTGAGTTCGGAAAGATAGCCGGGATGGTGCAGGCCATAGATGTCGAGGAGCCGCCCCTCAAACAGAGGATGGAGAAGATGGGTCGCCAGCTAGGCGCTATCTCAGTTATACTCTGTATATGGGTCTTCCTAATAGGTGTCTTCGTCCACCAGTTTGACCTCGATACCATGTTTATGACTTCTATAAGTCTCGCTGTCTCAGCAATCCCCGAGGGATTACCTGCCGTCCTCACCATCACCCTCGCCCTTGGTGTCTCAAGAATGGCCAAGCAGAAGGCTATAATCCGAAAGCTTGCCTCGGTCGAGACCTTAGGCAGCACAACGGTCATCTGCTCTGACAAGACGGGTACACTCACAAGAAACGAGATGACTGTCAAGCGGATCACCTCGGGGAATCGTGTAATAGACATCACGGGAGTCGGTTACTCCCCAACTGGGGATTTCGTTGTAGGAGACAAGACTCTCAAGCCACTAGCTGACAAGGATCTGGACTTGCTGCTTAGAATTGGATATCTCAATAACGACTCCCATCTCCAGCAGAACAGTGACAGCTGGGTCGTTTTTGGAGACCCTACGGAGGGAGCCCTTACTGTTCTTGGTGCGAAAGCAGGACTGGGGGAAGACCTGAAGGAGAGATATCCCCGAGTAGGGGAGTTTACCTTCGAGTCGACAAGAAAGATGATGAGCACTATCCACAGCACCCCCGACGGCGGAAAGGTGGCATATGTGAAAGGTGCACCTGAGATCATCTTGGAGCGATGCAACAATATATACGAGAATGGAGATGAGAGGCCTCTTACCGATGTGGACCGTGAGCAGATTTTAACTACCACGCGGGAAATGGCAGCTGACGCCCTCAGGGTGCTGGCGATGTCCTTTAGGGAGCTTCCCTCGGGACATGAGGATTTAGAAATGGATGAGGTCGAATCCAGCCTTACCTTCGTCGGTCTCGTGGGGATGATCGACCCACCGAGGAATGAGGTGCCACATGCCATCCAGACCTGCAAGAAGGCGGGTATAAAGACCGTGATGGTGACCGGTGATCACAGGCTCACTGCCGTCGCGATAGCAAAACAGATAGGGATGCTGGAAGACACGAGCCTCACCTCGGTCATGACAGGTACAGAACTGGAAGAGATGGACGACGACGATCTCGACAAGGTCATAGAGGACATCAAGGTTTTCGCCAGGGTTTCCCCAGAACACAAAATGCGTATAGCCCAGTCTCTAAAACGGAATGGACATATAGTAGCGATGACAGGTGATGGCGTCAACGACGCTCCAGCCCTTAAGGCGGCAGATATCGGAGTAGCTATGGGTATCAAGGGCACCGATGTCACCAAAGAGGCTTCGGACATGGTGCTAGAGGACGACAACTTCGCTACAATCGTTAGGGCAGTGCAGGGAGGACGCCACATCTACGACAACGTCACCAAGTACCTTCGGCTTATGTTGGCTGCTAACTTCGACGAGTTCATCGAAATTACTATTGTCACCCTTTTAGGGCTCCCCCTGCCTTTCCTGCCCATCCATATCCTATGGATCAACCTGGTGACAGACGGGCTTCCTGCTTTAGCTCTAAGTATCGACCCCGCGGACCCCGATTTAATGAAGTATCCACCCCGGGACCCAAAAGAGGGCCTCCTTAAACGGTTCTGGAGGTTTATCATCTTCGCCGCTCTCGTCGACTTTGTCTCAGACTTTGTACCCTTTCTGTGGACGTACGCCACAACTGGCAGCGAAGTGCAGGCTAGGACGGTGGCCTTCACGTCTATCGTATTCTTCGAGTTCTTTCTCGCGTATCAGTGCCGGTCCGAGACCCATCATATCTTCGCCCTGGGATGGAAGGGATGGACCGAGAACAAGATGCTCTTCGTCTCCATAATCATCTCCCTCGCGATGCAATTAGCCATTCTCTACATCCCGGCCCTGAACACGATGTTCAAAGTAGCTCCCCTGACCCCATTCCAGCTGGGCATCTGCGTCATAGGGTCTCTCACCGCCTTCCTGATACTGCCTGGGAAATTGATACCTCGGAGAAGGTATGTAATACACAGGAAAGCCCAGTGAACGAGATCAATATCATTAATGTTTATATATATTATTGAAGGAGGTTTCTGGGTAGTTCAGTGAAAGCCAGCTGTAAGAAAACGAGGAGTGGAGAATTGTGATGTTGGAATCTTGGCTGATCGCCCCTATTTCATCGATAATTTCAATCATGATTGGATTGTTCCTATTCAGATATGTTAGTAGCAAGGATAGTGGAACGGAGAGGATGAAGGAGATAGCTGGGGCTATCCAGGAAGGCTCCCGTTCCTTTCTGAAGACTGAATACAAGTATCTGGGGGTATTTGTGGCTATCATAGCCGTCCTCCTCTCAGTATTCCTCAGTGTCAAGATAGGGGTAACATATGTCTTTGGTACCCTCTTCTCAGCCTTGGCAGGTATAATAGGTATGGAGATCGCCGTTAGAGCCAATGTGAGAACCGCGAATGCAGCGAAAAAGGGCGGTCTCATCAGCGCTTTCTCTATTGCTTTCAGGGGTGGAGCTGTGATGGGATTGATGGTCGTCGGCCTAGCATTATTGGGCATAAGCATAATCTACTGGCTAACGAGAGATCCTGAAATGCTTCTGGGGATGAGTATTGGTGCAAGCACCCTCACCCTGTTCATGAAGGCCGGTGGCGGGATATTCACAAAGACCGCGGACATCGCTGCGGACCTCGTCGGTAAGGTCGAACTTGGCATCCCCGAGGATGATCCTAGGAACCCTGCTGTTATCGCTGACAACGTGGGGGATAACGTCGGTGACTGCGCTGGCTCAGGAGCCGATCTCTTTGACTCATACATTGCAGCTGTGATGGCTGCCATGATCCTGGGCGGAGCGTCCCAGCTTGTTTATCTTGAGACTGTCCCTCTGGTCTTCTCTGGGCTGGGAATATTCTCCTCAATTATTGGCATCGCAGTCGTTAGAGTAGGAAAAGGAGGAGACCCAGGGAAAGCCCTTAACCTAGGTACCTACATCACATGCATAATCTTTGGGCTGCTCACATTTGGTGCAGCCATCTTATTCGGCTACGATATAAAGATCTGGGGCGCAACTATTGTGGGGTTGATAGCGGGCATCGTAATAGGCATCACCTCTGACTACTTCACATCTATCAACCGCCCTCCAGCAGTTAAGACTGCTGAGGCAGCTCAGACAGGTGCGGCCATCAGCATCTTGACCGGTTTCTCTTATGGATTGTTGAGCGTCTTCCCTGCCCTGCTTGGCATTGGAATAGGCTCCGCAGTTGCATACTCGCTGTATGGCGTCTATGGCGTCGGAATGAGTGCCGTCGGAATGCTGGCTATCGCTGGGACGATAATAGCCGGGGACGCGTACGGACCCATCGGTGACAACGCCAAGGGCATCGCGGAGATGTCGGATCTGGGTGAGGAGGTCGTCAATATAACCGATGAGATCGATGCGGCCGGGAACACTACAAAGGCTATCACAAAGGGCTTCGCCATAGGCGCGGCTGGTCTGACCTCTCTGGCGCTCCTCGCGTCGTACCAAGAGATCGTCAAGTCGCTAACGGGACAGACTATCAGCTTCGACCTGATGAATCCCCTCGTGATGATGGGGGTCTTCATCGGTATGGCAATCCCCATCGTCTTCTCCGCTATGATCATATTGGGAGTTTCGAAGAACGCCTATCGGATGATTGAGGAGATCCGCAGGCAGTTCAGGGAGATACCCGGTCTCATGGAGGGGACGGGGAAGCCTGACTACGTAGCATGTGTGAACATTGCGACAAAAGGCGCCCTCCATGAGCTGATGCCCCTAATCGTATTCTCAATAAGCACAACGCTCATTGTCGGATTCGTTGCAGGCATACGAGCGCTAGCAGGATACCTGAGCGGAGCTATTTTCAGCGGCTTCTTCCTAGCCATCCTTATGTCGAACGCCGGAGGACTGTGGGACAACGCGAAGAAATATGTGGAGTCAGGTTTCTTCGGCGGAAAAGGTTCGGACACCCATAAGGCTGCTGTGATAGGGGACACCGTGGGAGACCCATTCAAGGACACCGCCGGGCCATCGTTGAACACCTTGGTGACCGTGATGGCCCAGATTGCCTCGCTGTTCGCACCACTCATTATTGCATACGCCTTAATCGGCCTCTGAATGAGTCAAGGAGAATCCAATGTATTATCAATCCTTTTTATAGTTTTTTGAGTTAATCCTGAGCTTCTCCATGTGGAAGGTCTTCACTGTCTTAATTTTTTGTACAATCTTATCCAGAGCGTCCTCAAGCTTTATTAGGTTGAAGCCTTTTTTCTTCGCTAGTTTCAATAACCGAGGACGAACCACATGTACAGTCACATGAGACAGGCGTGGAAGCGGCCCAACGAAAGCTACGTCAAGGACCTGATGAGAGATAGGGTCGTTCGGTGGCGGCGACAACCCACAATTGTTAGGATCGACAAGCCAACACGTATAGATCGCGCTCGCCGCCTCGGCTACAAGGCAAAAAAAGGCTTCATCGTGGTCAGGGCTAGGGTAAGGCGTGGCGGCAGGAGAAAGCCCAGGCCTAAGATGGGGAGGCGGCAGAAACGGATGGGCGTAAGCAAGTACACGCCTGCTAAGAGTATCAAACTCATTGCAGAGGAGCGAGTCGCCCGGAAATATCCCAACTTGGAGGTTCTCAACTCATACTGGGTTTGGGAGGATGGCAAGTCAAAATGGTTCGAAGTCATCCTGCTGGATCCTCACAGCCCGTCTATACGCTCTGATAAGAACGTGGGCTGGGTCAGCGGTAACCGTAATTAGACCCAGGCTGATGTCTTTGGGGAATTGGCCAATATATATTCACGTTGGCCTTGTACACTCTTAAAAAAATCCCTAAATAGCTCTATTATGATATGATGTTGAAAAATTCTCTACATACTGTTAATCCTCACAGAGAGGTTTATGAGAATTAACCTTGATGGAAGGATCTATTGTGTTGAGATGAACTTCATTGAAGGAGGGATTTGATTGGGAGACACGATGTTTTCTCTTCTCTTTAAGAAGATAAATTAACACACATGATAAAAGATACCACCAAATAAGTGTTGATAAAAGAGCTAATTTAAAAATAATGGATGGAGTAAAATCGACATCGATAAATGTAAGGGGTAGAAAAACAAAGATATAAAAATAATTCGATACCAAA
>DAOVCM010000181.1 GCA_030670015.1 Candidatus Bathyarchaeota archaeon | reverse complement strand
CGATTGGCGCAAAGCTCGCCTTCCCCGATCGGCAGGTGGTGGGTGTTGCCGGTGACGCGGGGTTCGGCTACCAGCTGGGCAACTACGAAGCCCTCATAAGAAACGAACTTGGCATCACCACTGTACACATCAACAACTCAGGCTTCGGTGGATACGGCCCAGGTTTCTGGGGGTCTGGCCACTCTCCATATACCGCAGAGGTTACACCTTCGGAGATAATGAACTCGTCTAAGACCATGGACGGTCTCGGCATACACTCCGAGAGGGTTGACGACCCTGATGAGGTGGCTCCAGCCCTCAAACGGGCTCTCAGGGAGAACAGGTCTGGAAGGCCAGCGTTCATCGAGGTCATCTGCTGCAAGTATCCCGTATACGGAGGATGGCTAAGAAGCTAGGAAGACCCAGAATCATAAGACGATTATTTAGTGGGGTAACTTCTCCCTCTCTTGTTTTGCTAATTGGGTAATTTGAGTTGCTCACGAGGGCTCTGTCAAGTCTTCGTCGGATTCGTTTTCTGTAAATTTTCGTCGGATGGGCAACGTTCTGGGATCTGTTAAGTCTATGAGACCAATACTTATTATTTTAATAAGAGTATCCCGTTTACTTATTGAGGAATATTAATGCCAATAGTAATTAGTAGACCGAAAAACGAAACTGAACTCGTAGAAAAACTATTGCAATATTCACGTGATACTAATTGGATTAAAGATAATTATTTATGCCTATTTGAGCAGTATCCAATGAAATACATAGCTGTTAAAAATCAGAAAGTTTTGTATATAGCGGATTCCATGGAAGAAATAATCTCAAAGATAACAGGCGATGGTAAACTTCCTGGAAATTATGCTATAGACTACCTTACTGATGAGGTATGCAACTTCCTTTTTTAGGCGACATAGATGCGCCTTATCGCTGAAATAATTGGAGTTCATGCGAAAATAGATTGTCTATTAGATTACCGTGGACTTTTAGCTCCCTTTCCAGTAACCATGTTATTGGATACGGGTGCCTCTTGTTCATGTCTACTTCCAGATCATGTCCATTATTTCCGTATTCCATATCAAAATTTAGCTGATGCAGATCGCCCTATCAATACAGCTAGTGGAAGAATCACTCCTAAAATATTGCCCAATGTTGATCTTATTCTCCCTGTAAGAACTGGGCCTTATCACTCTCAAACTATTTTATGGAAGATTTCTTTCGATGAGTTTCAAATTGTTCCTCCTCAACGAAGGCATGTACCTCAACCTCGGCATAGAGTGGTTAGTATTATCGGGATGGACATTTTAAAATATTTCAAGAAATGGCAGTGGGATTGGAATGCATCAGAACTTATTTTAGACGAATAATGTCTTCGGTTATTGGCTCGCATTTTGGATTAAAGTAATCGCGCGCGGCGCGCGGTGAAGGACACAGAATACATCGATGTTAAAGATAGAACTACTTTTGAGATCGCTAAAGCATATCTAAAACTCTTTGCAGAGAAACTGGGAATCGCTGAAGAGGCTGGTTGAGGAGAGTGGTTGGACCTATGTGACCAGCTATGGGGGCTTCAACTCAGAGCCCTTCACTATGGACTCGCGGAGGATTGTGCTGGTCGCCAGTAAAACTTGAACTTTAATCTCTTCTGGATGCGTGGTAGAGGATGTCCTCCACCTTGAGGATCTCCAGGGTGCTTGTCCTTCCCGGAGCCTCAAGGGAGGAGCCTGAGACGATCATGACTACATCCGATTCTCCCACGTATCCTTTCTCAAGACTCTTGGTCACAGCTCTGATGAGCAGCTCGTCCCGGTCCTCAGTCCAGACCACATCGAGGGGCTCAACCCCCCAGTAGAGACGGGTACGTCTGTTCACCTTGGGGCTCCTCGCGACGGTCAGTATACGGGTTCTCGGCCTGTGCTTTGAGACCATGCGAGCGCTGAATCCGCTTCTTGTAACCACGATGATGGCCGCGGGGTCTACAGTTGCCGTTGCCCTGGATGCAAGGTTGCCGATGACGTTGGCTATGGAGCCCTCGACCCTCTGGGAGATCTCAGTAATTGGAGGCGCCTTCCGCTCCACAGTTTGGGTGATACTGTTCATCACTTTCACCGCCTCAACCGGGAAGAGACCTAGTGCGGTTTCCTCAGAGAGCATAACGGCGTCGGCGCCGTCGAGGATGGCGTTGGCCACATCGCTTGCCTCAGCCCTCGTGGGGCGGGGGTTGACAACCATAGATTCTAGCATCTGGGTGGCGACGATGACGGGTTTCCCCGCCTGGTTGCATTTGGCGATGATCCTCTTCTGGAGGAGAGGCACCTCCCACGGTGGTACCTCTATGCCCAGGTCGCCGCGGGCCACCATCACACCGTCGCTGGCCTCTATGATCTCTTCGATGTTCTCGATGGCGTCCTTGTGCTCGATCTTGGAGATGATTGGCTGGTCACCGCCGGCCTTCTCAACGGCCTTTCTTGTGTTCTCAATGTCTTGGGCCTTTCTGACGAAGGATATGGCGAACCAGTCGCAGACCTCGACGCCGAACTTGATGCCCCTGAGGTCATCTTCTGTAGGTGGGCTCATCGAGAGATCTGCTCCTGGCACGTTCACTCCCTTATGGCTGACGACCTCCCCGCCGGATATGACCCTGCCATAGAATCCCTCCAGATCGTCGTCGATGGAGGTGACCTTCACCTCTATTAGGCCGTCATTGATGTAGAGGCTCCCTCCGACTCTTGCCTCCCTCGGCAGGTTCCCATAGGAGATTGGGAGCACTCGGTCATCGCCAACCACAGATCGGGTCGTGAAGTAAACATCGGCACCTGGCCTCAGGGTGACGCTACCATCCACCTCTCCTAAACGGATCTTGGGTCCGGGAAGGTCTATGAGTGACGAGACATCGTCTACTTCAGTAAGCGCTTCGAAGACCCTCTTGTGAGACTCCAAATTCCCGTGGGAGAGGTTGATCCGTGCCACATCCATCCCTGCCTCAGTCATCCCCTTCAGGGTCTCCGGATGTTCAGAGGCTGGCCCGATTGTGCAGACGATCTTAGCCCTCACGAACTGGCTGCTCATCAGCTTACTCACAGGAAGAATCTGTGTATCCCTCTATTAAGCGCCTCGAAGCCTTGGACTATAGATTTCTGGTACATAAAGACTTTATATATTAAGAATAAACACCGGTCGCGGCACCGGCCGCTCCGAAGGGAAGAAGGGATGCCCTGCCTCCACGTATATCCCAAGGACCTACGGATACCGGAATGGGAGCACTCCCAGGACATAGTCGTGGTCGTCTGCCGAGACTGCGGCAAGGTCTTGGAGATAAGATTCAGCTCCCAATCCGGTGAAAAATCCAATGG
>DAOVCM010000225.1 GCA_030670015.1 Candidatus Bathyarchaeota archaeon | reverse complement strand
CCCATCATCGGCGGCATACTGTATAAAAGCGCTAATCAAAGCCTAATATTCATCATCCCATTGCTGCTAGATCTATGCATCAGAATGCCTATTCTCGCCATCAAGGTGCCCGAGACGATAACAAGGAAATCCACTGAAGCTACTGCTTAATCAAAGTAAACGTCCGCTGCCCTTCAACGAATTTACTCAAGTGCTGGGAAAAATTTGACTCTGACACGGCTGAAATGCCTCCAGACAAACTAAGTTATTCCCGCGCATTAAAAAAAGTGTTTTAGGTGATTACATGGTTCTCAGGCGTCTGATTCGCTCCTCAATGGGCGGATGGGTTGCGTAAAGGCTGTCTAGGGCGCTCCTGTTGGGGTCGACGAAGAATATGTGGCTCATAGCCTCGCTCACGTCCATCTTTCCCTTGTTGTGCTCCCTGATCTTCTCAAGAGCAGAGGCCAACCCCTCGGAGTATCTGGTCAGCTCAACTCCCGACGCGTCGGCCAAGTACTCCCTCTTCCTAGAGATAGCAGTCTGGACGATGCGAGTTAGAATCGGCGCGAAGATGGCGAGAATGAAACCCACAGCAAGTATGAGTATCTCGATGCCCCCGCTCCTCCTATCCCTCCGCCCCCTGCCACGTCCCGTTAATGCTCTGAATCGATACGTCCTGAGGATGACGTGACTGAGGATGGCGGCAAGGCCGACGAGGACTGCGACTAGCATCATGAACATTATATCCCGGTTCCGGATGTGGGAGAGTTCATGGGCGAGAACACCCTCCAGTTCCTGCCTGTTTAGAGCCCTAATCAGCCCCTTCGTGACTGTGACGCTCGCGTGCTCAGGGTCCCGACCCGTCGCGAAGGCATTCATCTCATCGCTAGGTACCACATAGACCTTTGGAGGGGGGATACCCGCGGCAATGCTTAGTCCTTCCACAGTGTCCCGCAGGTATAAATACTCACGCCCCTCTGCGGGCAACGCCCCTGTTGACGAGAGGATGACCTGGTCACCATACATGTAGGAGCCGTAGCTGTAGACTATGATAAGGAGGATGGAGAGAGGGAGAACCACCAGCAAATACTCAGGGGCAAAGATGTATGCAATTGAGACTACCAGGGCTAAGGTGATGCAGGCAACTATAACTGTCAGAATGATGGAGCTCCGCTTGTTCCTCGTGATCTCATCGTGGAAGCTGAGACGCCCCATCAGAACTTCACTTTGACGGCCTCTCGCTCCACCTCAGGGACCTCTAGGAACGGATGCTTCTGGCGGCCGCCTGCGAACCAGACGCCGGGTATCGTCGTGATAAGGTTGTTGAACCCGAGCACCGTGCTGTTGTAGAACTGGCGGGCGTAGGCTATCTTGCTCTCGATACCGTCGAGCTGCTCCTGGAGGAGCTTAAAGTTCTCACTCGCCTTCAAGTCAGGGTATGCCTCAGCCACGGCGAAGAGGCTACGAAGGGTTCCTGTGAGCTCGTTGGACGCTTCCATCCGCTCCTCCCTGCTTCCACTGACCATCCGCGCCCGTGCTTCAGTGACCTTCTCGAAGATCTCCCGCTCGTGAGTCGCGTATCCCTTTACCGTTTCGACGAGGTTGGGAACTAGGTCGAACCGCTTCTTCAGCTGGACATCGATCTGAGCCCACGCCTCCTCGATACGGTTCGAGAGAACCCTAATACGGTTGTAGTAGGATACGTAGAATCCTACAAGGATGAATATGACTATCAGAATTCCTGCGATTACGAACCATTCAAACAAGATCTCGACACCAGTGAAATGTGACTCAGGCAAATCATATTAACTTATTGTAATTAGCCCCCTGTGAGGAAACCCTCATTCAAGCAGGAAAGATACGTTTTTCCTTCCCTTTCTCCCCTCAGTGAGAGTCAGGTCAGCAAGACGCCCGATCTCGCCTGTACTCCGGACATGGGTGCCGAAGCAGAAGGTCATGGCATAACCTGGAATCTCGACGATCCGAAGACGTTCAAGGGTCCGGGGGATCTTCTCCAGAAACGCTTTCTTCCTGACGTCGTCTCCCACATCCAGCTCTTCCCTGGATGTGTAGTAGATGTGGAGGGGGATATCATCCTCGACCACATCATTGAATTTTGACTCAACGCCCTGCATCATATCCTCTGTCAGGTTTGAGGGCTTGAAGTCTAGGCGCGTAAGATCCGAGTAGACCTTGGGACCGGAGCCCGCCGCTTCGAACAGGCCGGTAAGCAGGTGCTCCCCGCTGTGCCGCCTCATGTTGTAGTATCTCGGAGCCCAGTCGATGACACCGTGCACGGAGACTCCAACGGGTAGATTCCCCTTAAGGTAATGGAAGATGTCCCTGCCCCTCTTCATCACCTTATGAACCTCCACCTCCTCACCATCCTTGACTAGGGTGCCCGTGTCCGAGGGCTGGCCCCCTGACTCAGGATAGAAGGCGGTCTGGTCCAACACTGCGAACCTAGGTCCAGCTTTCATGATCTTTGCGTCGAACTCCCTGACATAGCTGTCCTCAACGTACAATGGGACCGTTGTGAAGTACTCGTTTAGACCCTGACCCAATATCTTCTCCCCCGTAAATACTGGACATAGTTTATACGTTTTAAATAAGGTGGCAGCGGAGCATCATCTTAGCGAAAACTTCCCTTGATGAGCAGGCGTCGCAGGATACGCATGTCGCCTCTGGCTGCCCAGCCTCGAGCTGCTTTACTAGATTGGGCTCCCTTATGAACGGCCTACTCAATGAAATGATATCGGCAATGTCTTTCTCAACGATGTTTTCCATACACCTGCGGCTCCTTAT
>DAOVCM010000137.1 GCA_030670015.1 Candidatus Bathyarchaeota archaeon | reverse complement strand
GAACCCGAGGAAGCCAAGCGGAGGATGGAGGAGAGCGTCCAGTTCCTCGTCAACTTCATAGAACTATGGAAGACCATCCCGGTGCCTCCAGCCTACCGGGATTAACGCCTTTCTTTCTATATCTTTTATAGTTTCATTGTCTCCCTTGAATCGGTGTATTCGAATTGCGCTCAATTCTACTTGAGGAAATGACGTGGCCCATGGTGGAGGAGGCCATCCATAAGGGTTACAAGACGGTGATAGTGCCCGTCGGCTCAATAGAGCAACACGGCCACCACCTGCCCCTGGGAACCGACAGCTATCTAGGTGACTGCCTGGGACGAAGCCTCGCGGAGAGGCTCGGGAAAACCCTCGTGGCACCCACAATACGCCCCGGATGCAGCGTGCACCACCTAGCATTCCCGGGCACCATCTCTATATCAACGGACACTCTTATCAGAGTCATCAAAGAAGTCTGCACTTCCCTAGACCGCCACGGCTTCGAGACTATAATCCTAGTTCCCAGCCACGGGGGTAATTTCGCCCCAGTCGCTACGGCCACCCAAGACATAGCTCCAAAGCTCAAGGCAAACCTCCTGGCCCTCACCGACCTTCAAGGCCTTATAACGAAGATGAAGGAAGGGGCGGCAGAGTTGGGAATCCCCGTTGAGGCAGTAGGTGGCCACGCCGGAGCCGGGGAGACTAGCTTCGTTATGGCATACAAGCCCGAACTCGTGCAGGAGGATGCTATGAAGCCGGGGTATATAGGACCCTTCACCAGCAAGTACGTGCGCAAGGGCTTCAAGGCGGTCACCCCCACCGGGGTTCTGGGGGATCCAAGACCAGCCTCAAAGGAGGCGGGGAAGAGGATTATTGAGCTGGTAACCGAGATGTATGTCGAAGCCGTG
This sequence comes from Candidatus Bathyarchaeota archaeon, assembly GCA_030670015.1. Classification (GTDB taxonomy): domain Archaea; phylum Thermoproteota; class Bathyarchaeia; order TCS64; family TCS64; genus DAOVCM01. Next base: position 3,077 of record DAOVCM010000137.1, on the reverse strand, counting down.
AGAAGGGAGTTAGGCGACTAGCTCCTCTCATTTACCTTTTAGGCTTTCTCTCTTAACCCCCTGACTACCATTTATGAGTGTGGCCTAGGATAAGGAATTTCTGGGGTTGTAAGTGGTTGCCGTGTGCATTGACAGTTATGACTGGTTTTTGTATGGTGAGTAATCAGGCGTCTCGATATCCAACCTTATTCGATGTTCGTTGTATTTGTGTTGAGGTGGAAGTCGAGTTCCTCACCTAGTAGGTGATGGCTGAACCACGTTAGGTTCTGCAGCATCACCGCTCTATTCTCCTTTGGCTTTGTGATGGGATGTGCCATATCGGGATAGACGAACAGTTCGACTGGGACATTCATCTTCTTGAGGCCTCTGTACAGTTCCGTTGCGTTCACGAGTGGGACTCTCTTGTCTTTTGCGCCGTGTTGTATCAGCGTCGGGGTCTTAGCTTGCATTATTTTGCTCATTGGTGCCGTCTTGTTGTAGAGATCTCGGTTTTCAAAGGGAGAGCCCGAGAGATAGTGGGTTGTAAACTGTGGGATGTCGTTCCCTATGTGGTAGGTGTACCAGTCTGCGATACCAGCTCCGATGGAGACCGCGCGGAATTTGTCGGAGTGGATCCCAGCGAACGCCGAGATGTATCCTCCCTGGCTCCAGCCCATACAGCCAACTCTCGATGTGTCGATGAGTCCCAGGGAGTCAAGGTGCTCAATCGCGCTTTCGAGATCCCAGAGATCGCCAACTCCAAGGTTGTCCTTGTTGAGTTCCGTGAAAGCCTGTCCGCGGCCCAGGGAGCCTCTGTAATTTGGCTTAAGGACTAGGATTCCTTTATTCACAAATTGGGCGCTGGGGTAGTAGTACAGATCACGCGGCTCAAGTAAATACGCGGCGTTGAATGATCTGGGTCCCCCGTGTACAACAAACACCAGTGGATATTTCTTTTTCGGGTCGAAGTCAAGAGGCTTCCTGAGCAATCCTTCTATCTCCGTGCCATCCCTGCTCTTCCATCTTATCGTTTCGACAGTTCCTAGGTTCCAATCTTCGATCCTCTTTCCGAAGTTAGTTATCTGTTTTAACTCCCATACTGAAGAGGATAAGGGCATATCGGATACGAATACTTCCCAGAAAAGATTCTCGTTCGTCCCGATGATGACGATGAAGCCTCCCTCAGATATATCGAATGAGTGCATCGACATCGGATTGATGCCCTCTAGGTCCAGTATCTTCACATCGCCGTATTCACTTAATTTAGCGACTCGTGTTCGGGTGCCATCGACGTATCTCGCGTAGATACCACTTTTATCCCATACGACCGTCCATAATTCACGATCCAGATTCTGGGTGATCTTCCTCATGTGGCGCCCGAGTTCTTCCTTGTCTAAAATTCCTTCGATCTTCGCCAGATCTACGATCCAAAGGTCGGATTGTGTGTGAAACATGTTGTCTCTTTCTCTGTGTCTGACCAACAGCTTAGTTCCATCATACGAGATTTCGACGATGGAAGCCCCCTTAGGTAAAGAGATTTGGGTCAGCTCCCCAATGTACGAGAAGTCTTCGGCTTTTTCGGGAGAGACTCCTCTTTCGCTCCTTAGTTTGCCTTCATCTCCTCCTTTCTTCGTTTGTTCACGCTTCATGAATTCTTCCAGTACACGGTCGGCGTCGAGCTTCAGGCGGTGACAGCTCGTCTCATCCATGTATACGAGATCGTCCCTGATTCGGTGGTTCAGGTAGACAGCATCATTCAGAGGTGAGCAGATGAAGTCAGTTATTTTTAGCGGCGTCTCCAACTTCTTACTCAGATCAACTACTGGCTTCACTAGTTTCTTCGCATCTTCTTCCGTCCGCTGTCTCAGCTGATTATTGTAATGCTTCATTTTCTCGATGTTTGTGTAGTATAGAGCTGATGCGCTCTCCTCCTGTTCGAAGAGGGTGAAGGACCCAAACTCCTCCGAGCGTGCCTTCCTCTTCTTCCTCTCTGGGTCGTCAGCAATAAAGAGGATTCCACCTGCGAAGGGTTTGAAGGATTGGACGCCTGTTTCATGATCAGTGATCTGCAGCCCTTCCCCTATGAGGTCCTCGAAGACCCAGACCTGTGGCTTGCTATTCTCGTGTGATAGATCATCCTTCAACACAGCGAGGGAATCAACGTCGACCCAGTAAAGCTGCTTGACATCACCCGACCGTGTCAGCTGGAACGATTTTTCAATTTGGGTGTCATAGACGTGACAGAAGGATTCGTATCGGTTATCTCTCCAATTGGTCACCCGGACTGCGTATGCGATTTTACGATCATCAGGAGAGATCTTTGGCTGCACCATAAGATTCGGGGTCTCAAGTGAGATCATGTCGGTTATTGTAGGGTAGTAGAGTTTTTCTTCCCTCGATTTTAATCTAGACATTTTTCAATACACTATGAAAAGAGGAGTTAATATAACAACCTAATAATATCTCTACACTCAACAGATATTCGAATCTAGTCAATTATTACTAATAGGAGAAAAAATAAATTGAGCGTAAAGAGGGCTTTCGACCCTCCAACGGGAGTTCAAATCTCCCCCGGGATACCTGAACTAGGTATAATGGTTTAATCCCATCCTCCAGCCCGCTTTAAATAGACTGACCCTCTTTTCCACCAATCATGATTGCCTCTTCCCAGGTTAGATAATGTTCGTAGAGGAATTATGTCATATGCGCGATGTCAGGGGCATTTCTTATAATGATTTTAGCGCTTGACGGTTGGGCTAGTCATACAGTCTGGGAAATCTGAGACTCTACAGATAGATTGCCCCATACCTTCGTTTTCATTGTGAGCTTTATCATTTTTCACTCGGATCTCTTTTAGTATCCTGCGAGCCACTTGAATTGGTTGCATCTTTGGACGGTTCTCTTCCATTTTGATGCTTGGAGGTGAGTATCTGTCTCCTCATTCTATAGTTAGCGTATATTGCACTGAGGACACCACTTACAAGGAATCCCAATGCTGCATAGAACGTGTTTTCAAAGGTTCCCACGAAGAGGAGGTTATAGACGAATTCAAGGATATATGCGAGTAACGAGGTGATGATCCCAGCCCGGAGGATGTC
>DAOVCM010000083.1 GCA_030670015.1 Candidatus Bathyarchaeota archaeon | reverse complement strand
GTGCTCTATAATCATGAATGTCATTCCCACCTCGTCCCTGAGCCTTATTATGTGTCGGAAGATCTCGTGACACAACTTCGGGTCGATACTGCCGACGGGCTCATCTACGAGCATCGTATCAGCGCCACTCATCAGGGCCCTTCCGATCTCAAGGAGCTTCAGTTCACCGCCGCTCAACGTGTTCGCGGGCATGTTCCACACATGCCTAAGTCCAAGGACTCTGAGGAGTTCAGCTGCTTTTTTCACGGCTTCGGTCTCGCTGTTAGCCCATTGGGGTCTAAAAAGGGAGCGAACTAGGTTCTCCCCTTTATTTTCAGGGATGGCGGCTAGCATGTTCTCTAGCGCTGTGAGGCGGAGGAAGGGGGATGCGATTTGGAATGTCCTGATGAGGCCTCTCTGAGCGATCTTGTACATCTCTTCTCCGGTTATGTCGGTGCCTCTGTAGTATATGTTACCGCTGTTTGGTGTGAAGATGCCTGAGATGCAGTTGACGAGAGTGGTCTTACCGCAGCCATTTGGACCTACGAGTAGGTGGATCTTTCCCTCATTCATTGTAAGGTTCATTCCGTCAACTGCGGCGAACTGGCCGAAGAGCTTCACCACGTCGTCTACTACAAGTACTTCTGTCAACGTTATCGCCAACCTTACGGTATTGCAATAATGTTTTTAATTGTTTCCCTATTTGCGTTGAATATGTTCTAGGTGCAGATTAGGTTAGAATGATTTTTTTTATTTGATTGATCAATGGGTAAAAGAATTTTATTCAATTCTCTAGGGTGAACTGAAAGAAATAAAAAAAGGGAGGTTATATTTAAGCTCCAGGTCTTACTAAACCAGCATATTCGAGTAGTGCGGCGTCATCCCAATTGACTTGTATAATACGCCCGTCGTATTTACCCCAGCTACGGAACCAGGGTTCACCGGTGTCAGTCTCATAGAAGCCCCATAGGTCGAAGATTTGTGCTCTTCTGTCGCCGTTATCGTCGAGAACCAGCCAGCCGCTTGTGCCGTGATGTTTCTCAGACATGGAAATGAGAACGTTACTGATAGGTTCGGCTTCAATGCTTCCTGTCTCGAGTACGGATTTTATCATAAGCCAGCCAGCGTCGTACATGGCACAATCGTAGAAGCTAGGCATTGCTTCAGTCTCCGCATTGTATCGTTCCTGTAAGCTCATGTACTCATAGGATCCCTCGTCGACTCCCATTAGTGAGCTGAAGTGCCTCGTCTGTGTACACAATGGTCCATTCTCTCTCATCATAAGCGTAGAACGACCATTGCTCTCGGTGCCCATCCAGATTATGTCCATGAGGTTGGGATAGTCTGAGGCCTGTGCCTGGATAGTTCGGAACTCGTTGAAGCTGAAGAACTCCATACCTACATACTCAAGGCCGCCGTATTTCTCGGCAGCTGCTGTTATGATATCGTTTGCGTTTGTTAGGTAGCTGGAGAACTCCGTTACCTCGCCTGCGTACCTGATACGACCGAGGTTCTCGATGCCCCGCTTCTCGAATTCTCCCTCAAGGATGTTCCAGAGGCCGTCGCCCCAGGCATCTGCTCTATGCATCGTCAGCACACCCTTAGCGCCCCAGGTAAGCCACATCTCTGCGATGGCTGGAGATTGGACGAAGTCAGTTGGACAAGTTCTGAACAGCATGTCGTCAGCAATAGCATAAAGTGGAGAAGTCGAAGATGCGCTCAGGAGAATCATATCGTTCTCGTTAACGTATGACAGAGCTGCCCCGCACTGTGAGGACCAGCCATGCCCGATGACAAGGTTAATACCCATGGCTTTGTATGTCTGGGTCTTCTCAAGGGCGATAGATGCTGTGCCTTGATTGTCCTCAAGTAGGAAGTCCATTGTGATGTCTAGCCCTATTTTGTCCAGATAATCATTAAGATCTGGCTCCATGATATCTTCAACTAGTGGCTGAGTAAACTCCATATTATCTGTGCTAGAGGCTGTGATTCCGAGTTCGATGTTCATACCAGCGAGTGGATGAACCTCAACGGGGACCTCAACGGGGACCTCAACTATTGTCTCGCCCCCCTTGGGTGCTGAGAAGTATCCGACACCGGCGCCTATTCCAAGACCTACAACTAGTAGTACTACCATCATTAAAGTGGATTTTTGCTCCAATGTTTTCACCTGTATTAATCCGGTTTATCTTCTCCAGATGCATATTTAAAACTTGAGCTTTCTTGTTATATTCCATGATTTAAAGTTATGTTTTTGAGGTTTTTTTAGGTCTTAGATACGGTTTGGTCTCCTTATAGGAAAGGATCGTTAGTCACATCTTATGACGAGGAGTAACAGCAGTTCATCAAATTAACATGCATTTCTCTTTAAAACTAGATCAACCTTCTACATTTTATACTGAACTTAAGTTCAACGTGTATGATTTTCCTCAAGGATAGAGGATGAACAAAAGAGAGTTGATACGCTGCTTGGTTCTCGAAGAATTTCTGTTACACGCTAAGTATGGAAGCATTTTATGAGATTGAGTGTATGCTAAATCTCCTCTAGTTCAGGCTTCACCTTTTTTTCTGTAACATGAACATTTTATGTATAGTACACTCTATAAAAGGATATATTACAAAATTATTATAAAAAATCCAATTATGAACGAAACTATTATATAATTTTCTCAAGGTAGACCAATAGGAATTCAAATGATAATCCCTGTTGTCTGGATGAGTGCTATTACGTATGCTGCAATGATTACAATTCTGTGTCTTGGATTCACTCTAACGCATATGACCGCGAAGATCCCAAATTTCGCTCATGGAACCTATGCCGGCTTTGGTGTCTACGTTAGTTTCACAGTAACAAGAGTGCTGGGATATAGTCCCTATATCGGATTTCCTCTGGCGATAGTACTAGGCGGAGTGATAGGGATGATACTATACTTTGTAGTCGTAGCAACGTTGAGAAGAATGGGAGGAGGAACTATAGTATTAACTATATCAACAATAGCAATTCAGATTTTCATGGCTCAAGCCCTCCACATCTACGCATATTGGGTCAGGGAAAATCTTGGGTTTATGTCATATGGGTTCTTGCTTAAACAGAATGACTTTAGAATCCTTGGTTTTCAGGGCATCTTCCCTATGTCTGTCATAATCTGTGCTACAGTAGTTATACTGTTGTATTATATGTTAAGGAGGACAAAATTTGGGATAGCGATGAGAGCTACAGCTGAAGATCCTCAGCTGTCATCCGTTCTGGGAATTAACATCAATAGAATCCAGATGTTTTCCTGGTTTTTAACTGGTGGTTTAGCTTGTTTGGCTGGTGCAATGCTTCCTTTGTGGTTCATGGGATCGCCTACGGCTGGAGTAAGACTTCTCGTTAGTTGTATGGCAGGTAGCCTACTAGGAGGTCTAGAAAACATCTACGGAGCAATAGTCGGAGGCTTTTCAGTTGGGATGATTGAAATCCTTCTGACAGCATGGTTACAGAAGGTAGTTGGTCTCTGGGTAGGAGAGTATAGACCTCTTGTCCCAATGATCTTGACAATCGGCATCCTTCTCATAGAGCCCTCAGGAATAAGTGGGTACATAGAACGTTGGCGCATATCGCCCAAAGGGCAGGATTTTTTCGCACGCTTCGGGAGGTCATCGGAATGATAGGTCAAATGGGAGCAATGGTAGCGATAGAATATCAGAGGATCCTTATCGATATTGCAATGTTCTTCGGACTCTTCGTAATAGTTGCTATGGCCCTAAACTTTCAATATGGAAACGCTGGGGTACCTAACTTTGGCTGCGCTGTCTCAGCATCAATTGGGGGATACATGGTAAGCGCAGTAGTAACAAGGATCCTGTTCTGGATGGGCGCCCAAGCAGGCGTGGGCATTATCCCCTATGCGAGTGATTACGACTGGGTCTATAACAACCAGATGAACACATACATGATGAACGATTATTTACAAACGAACATGTTTCTAGGTGCTTCAATGTTTCTCTTCTCGTTAGCACTGGGCTTCGTAGCAGGCTGGGCTCTAGGCTATATTATCTCTCTCCCCGCGATCAGACTTAGAGCAACATATCTTATTATTACGCTGATAACTATGGCCGATGCCGCGCAGATTCTCGGAAGAAACATCGTCCCCATATCGGGGGGCACCCTTGGGATGTTTGTCCCGAACGTACTTGCCTGGTATCCGGGTGACAGGACCATCTTGACAGCCGTAGTTACACTAATCATCGGAATAGTCAGCTACTTCATAATCAGGACCATGTTAAACTCGCCCTATGGAAGACTGATGAGAGCCGTCAGAGAGAACCCGGTAACTGTGAACAGTATAGGCAAAAACGTGACTAAAATAAGGAGGGACGTTCTCATGTTCGCCTCAGGCATGACAGCTGTGTTGGGCGTCATTCTCGCCTACTACTACTCCTTCGTCATCGAAACCAACTACATCAGAGCCACCTGGACCTATTGGCCATGGCTAATGCTCATGATTGGAGGACCCGGCAACAACGCAGGTACTTTCGTCGGCTGTGCCCTTATTATAGCGATGAGACGGCTGATAATTGTCTTCAAATGGCGAATTGCACGCTTCATCTGGTACCCCGTAGTTTTCTTCGAATCGCAGCTTTTAGGTTTACTTCTCATAGTATTTATGGTATTCAGACCGAACGGCCTCATACCTGAGAAACTTCTACGGATACCCGGTATCAACTACAAACGCCTAGTGAGAGAAACAACCGAAGTGGATTGGAGAGTCTCACGGCGAAAACAACCTACGGAAGGAGACGCTAAAAAGAGAGGCGGTCTAGGCAGTCTGAAATTTTGGGGGAAAAATAAATGAAGCAGGGGGACAAGTAAATGGACTGGGATCCAATCCTCTTCTGGACGATGATCGCCCTCTGGATAATTACGCCCGCCTTCATTTTCTATGAAGAAATCTCAGAAAGACGAACACTGAGAGCTGAGCGGGAAGAAGAAGCCCAGATAGAAGAGTAGCAACTCTTATACTCTCAAATATCTCAAAAAAAAATCCTTTTTTCACTACTCTTAGCAACCATCATTCATTAACACGTATTAATCGTAAATTACGTAAGTTGCATACTAAACTTTTTTCGATTGTCCAGAGGCAATCAGTCTTATCACCGGATCACACCATCGAGTGATTTAATCGCTTCAGCCAACTGGATCTACTTCGAGCCATGAAGACTCATCCCAATAAAAGCCCTCCGGGGCTTCGAGTGCATAACGGTAAACACCAGGTTCCTCAAATGAGACAGGGAAGATGTATGTCCCATCTGTCCCCGGGGCAACTCCTACCTCCTTTTGAAACGCAAAAATTAGCTCGTCTGAGCCTTCATGATAGATTGCTACGCTGACATTCT
>DAOVCM010000028.1 GCA_030670015.1 Candidatus Bathyarchaeota archaeon | reverse complement strand
CCGCCAGGTATCGGATGCCCGGTCATCGCCTCCCTCGCCGATATAAATGACGGCTTAGTCGTCGTTGAGCCGACCCTCTCAGGAATCCACGACCTCAAGCGGGCGCTTGATCTCCTCTACCACTTTAAGATTGAGCCCATTGTCTGCGTTAACAAACACGACTTGAACGACGAGAACACGAGGGCGGTCAAGGTGTTCTGCGCTGAGAGCGGTATCAAGGTGGTCGGTCTGGTCCCGTTCGATCCAGTTGTAACGGAGTCTATAGTGGCAGGCCAACCTGTAGTAGAGTATTCGCCAGAATCCCCGGCTTCGAAGGCTATTAAAGATATGTGGGGCCGAGTGAAACTTCATCTCGAACTATGAAACTCAGACTAGACGTGAACTCAGGGGATCTGTAGAGTTTTACCCACTCCTACTTCGATATAGTCAGCTCCGAAGGATTCTTTAAACATTCTTCTCGCCGTTTCGCCGGTGCAGTGGCAGGGAGCGACCTTCCTGACTCCAAGTTCCTTCATCTCCGAAACGATTTAAGTTAGCTGTTTCCCAGAGTGTGAGGCAAGGTGGATCCTTATCCGCCTTTTCCGCCACGACGCTTTTTATGCCATGCTTCTTTAACCCCTCTTTATAGAAGGGATTCTCCATAGTGAAACGTGTCCCCAGAAGGCCTATCGTTTTCATCCCCTCGTCCTTGATGGCTTCAGCTGTCGCGTCGACGATGCTGATAAGAGGAATCGGTGATTTTTCCTGAAGTTCTTTGAAGAGGATGTGCATCGTGTTTGTGGTGATGACGGCAAGTCTGTCCCAGCGACGTGCAGGCTCTCAAGGTCGCTGAGAAGCGCCTCCTTTATGCTGATCCATTTTTCCTCGGTCATCCGGTCCTAGAACCTTTGGAAAATCACACTGTATACGCGCGGTATCCAGGAAGGACCTCTGTAACATTGTTTTTCTCTGTGAACGTTTTTTGCGGGACTCTTAAGCGCGCGCTGCTTAAGAATAGATATGACTGACTCCCACCGAAGTTAACCATTGTTTTTCAATTAATTTATTTTCTCTTTGTTGAGATACCAGCAAAATAATCCTTGATAGCGGCCCTCAACGTATCTGAGGCCAGCACTGCGCAGTGCATATCAGACTCCGGCAACCCTCCTAGAGCGTTGAGAATAGACTCTGAATCGATCCTTAAAGCATCAGTAATATTCTCGTCCTTGATCAACTCAGTAGCTACACTACCACAGGCAATGCTTGTTCCACAGCCGTCGGTCCAAAACTTTGCATCCGACAACTTCCCCTTCTTCACCTTTATGGATATCTCTATAGTATCACCACAAGAACCGGTTACTCTAGCACACCCATCGGCGTTCTTTATGTGTCCCACATTTCGCGGGTTCATGGCATTGTCAATGACTTTTTTTGAATAGATCCTACGCATCTCAGTCATTACCTGCTGCTCTATCTCATCAAATTTTGACGTCAATATTTCTCCCTCTTGCCTACGTTTCAAGGATTAATTTCAATATGCCACATGCCTTATCTTCTCGCATACACGGAGTCCTTTACAAAAAACATCTTAAATATTTTACGCCGTAAAATTTAATACTGGTCGATTAGACTCCTGATATAAGAGCGAGAAGAATGGCTCAACAGGCTTTTGAGGAACAACGAAGGGAACAGCAACAGAGGATCCAGACCGCGATGGGCAAGATAAAACATAAAATTGCCGTGATAAGTGGTAAGGGCGGGGTTGGTAAAAGCACCGTCACCGTGAACTTAGCTGCATCATTTGTCATGCACGGTTTCCATGGCAGTGTCGGTATTTTAGATGCTGATATAACTGGCCCCTGTGTGCCGAAGATTCTTGGCGTTAAGGGTCGAAGGCTTCAAGGAGGTTCTCCAGGAATATTTCCAGTCGTATCTCCCTTTGGTATAAAGGTGATGTCCATGGCTTTTCTTCTTCCAAGCGACGAAACGCCAGTCATATGGCGTGGCCCATTGAAGATGAAGGCGATTCAACAATTCCTATCAGACATTATATGGGGGGAACTTGAGTACCTCTTCATAGATCTACCGCCTGGAACTGGAGACGAGCCTCTCAGCATTATGCAGCTGCTTCCTGAGATGGATGGTGTTGTAATCGTAACAATACCCTCGGAGGTCAGTCAGGAGGTTGTGAAGAAGGCGGTGACGTTCTCAAGGCAACTGAAAATCCCTATCATAGGCATCGTGGAGAACATGAGTGGCTTCATCTGCCCCAAGTGTGGCACTGAATTCAATATCTTCGGCGCCGGCGGAGGGCGAAAGATCGCCGAGGATTTGGACATTCCCTTTTTGGGTAAGGTTCCCATTGACCCTCAAGTCTGCGAGGACTCGGATAAAGGTGTACCCTTTGTCCTTGAGCATATGGACTCTCCATCTACGAAAGCATTTATGGAGATTGTGAAGAAGATAGAGGAATTTCTTAAGAAGAAAAAGAAAAAGGAAGCCTAACCCAATGGGCTTGAGGCTTCTTCTCATTGAATTTAATGAACTTGAATAAAGTAAGATGAGGAGGATAGAAGTTGAAACCGTACTGTGTGACTGTGGTGAAGTATGTCCTACCTGCCATGAGAGTGTTAATCATGAAACAACTTATGGAGGAACATGGTCTTCGAAAAACCGATGTAGCTGAGAGGATGTCCATGTCTCCAGCTGCTATAACTCACTATACAAAAGGTTTTAGGGGTTCTGGCTTCATAAAAGATATATCTGAATCAAAAGAGGCCATCAAAAAGATATCAGAAATATGTAATGCTATAGCGATAGATGAATCTCCTATGGATATTGTAATGGAAAAAATATGTGAAGTATGTAAATTAATAAGAATGAAGGGTATAGTATGTGAACTTCATAGAGAAGAGTTTTCTGAACTATGTTTAAGCGACTGTGAATTATGCTTAAAAGGAGAATAATAAAGAGTGAGACAATAATAGAAAGGTACATGACATGCTTATTAAGAAAAAATTTGAGAAATCTTCGAGTAATCAAAAACATTATATAAATTTTTTAGAAGGAACGAATTATCAATTTAAATTAATGGATGAAGTTAGTATCTCTAATAAATTAATAAAAGAATTTCAAGAATTATTGAATTTGACACCTGTTGGCGTAAATCTCTATTTCAATGAAGATGTTGAGATGGACTCCGAAAGGCCGGACGAGCCATTAAGGTTCTGTAAGTCAGTAGAACGTGTGTTGCAAACATCCAGAAACATGTTGCTCACCAAAGAAGATATTTCATGCCCCGCCGCTAAGGCGGTATGGGGCTTTGAAGAAAATGATCGAATTCTTGCTTATTGCGCGGACAAATTAGTTGAAGCAAGAAGATTCAACGACGAAGGATCAGCTATCCAGGCTTTGATGGATGTTCCCCGAATCAGGGGAAAAACACATTCGGTACTACTCTCCGCTTCAGGAGTGGTACCTGATGTCTATGTTTTTTATTTACGTCCCGTCGAGTTCATGCTAGTTGTTCAAGCATATCAACGAGTCATTATTCAACCAATGTTACTGAATGTTACAGGTGTAACACCTGTTTGTGGTAATTGCACCGTTAGACCCTATGTTACGAATGAGATTGGCATATCCTTCGGATGTGAGGGCTCTAGGGAATACGGTGGCATTTCCGATGATAGGCTTGTTTTAGATATGCCTTTTCTAAAAGCTGTTTCCACTCTTCGTTCACTTGCTGAAATGATAGAAACAGAGGAGAGATTAGTTCATTTTGTTGCATAATATATTTGTCGCGCGCGGAGATGAAGTTTATGGATAATAATGGAATAGCGACCGATAAATTTGAGCCAAGGATAATTGGATTCCTATGTAACTGGTGTGCCTATGCTGGCGCTGACCTCGCTGGTGTCTCGCGGATACAATATCCGCCCACATTGAGGGTGATAAGAGTTATGTGTTCAGGCAGAGTGAGCGACATTATTATGCTGAGTGCCTTTGCCGCCGGAGCAGACGGCGTTTTAGTCGCTGGTTGCCATCTAGGGGACTGCCACTACCAGAAAGGCAACCTTCTTGCCAGAAGAAGAGTCGTAGGACTGAAGCGCTTACTTGAAGCTGTAGGCATCGATGGAGATAGGCTCAGGCTGGAATGGATTGGAGCGTCCGAAGGGGCGAAGTTAGCTGAGACAGTCACCAACTTTACCCGAACAATAAAAAAACTTGGTCCTAGCCCTTTCAGGCTAAAGTATGATAAAAGGTGAATGCAAGATGAATATTGAATATGTACCTACCATATGTCCTTACTGTGGATGCGGATGTGGCGTATACCTTGTAGTAAAAGATGGAAAGATAGTAGGTGTGGAGCCGTGGAAGGAGCACCCTGTAAACGAAGGAAAGAATTGTCCCAAAGGTAGAAACGCCTACAAATTTCTATATAGCGAGAAGAGGCTGAAAAAGCCGTTAGTAAAGGAAAACGGATCATTTAAAGAAGCTTCCTGGGAAAAATCGTTGAGTTTAATTGCAGAGAAGCTAAAAAATATAGATCCAGATTCCTTTGGTTTCATAAATTCAGGAAAACTTACAAACGAGGATTTGTATGTGATACAAAAGTTCACCAGATGCGTTATGAAGACGAATAACATAGATAATTGCTCTAGGTTTTGCCATTCCACAACAGTTCCCGCTCTGATATCTACAGTAGGATCAGGTGTAATGTCCACTTCTCAGATAAACATAGAAAAAGCAGATTGCATATTCATCGCTGGCACAAACATAAAGGAAACTTACCCCATGATCGCCCTCAGGGTGATGAGAGCGAAGAAAAAGGTGGCAAAGGTAATCGTTACGGATCCAAGAAGGACGGTGACAGTGAGACTTCTAGCTGATATACATTTACAGCTTAACCCGGGCACGGATGTAGTTTTGATAAACGCGATGATGAAGACAGTGTTAGACAATGGTCTGGAGGACAAGGATTTTATTGAAAGGAGGACAAAGGGCTTCAACGAGCTAAGGAATTATCTTTCTTCCCTAAACATGAATGATGCCGAGAGAATAACAGGAGTTTCGAGTGATTTAATAAAAGAAGCGGCGCGAACTTATGCCAAGGCTGAAAACGCTTGCATACTTTACAATGCTGGAATAGCACAACACGCGGTAGGCATAGGGAATATCCAAGCTCTTTCTGATCTAGCTATGCTTACAGGGAATTATGGGAGACCGGGAACGGGAGTAAATCCCCTCAGAGGGCACATAAATGGAGAGGGATTTGGTGACATGGGACCAATTCCTGTTTTTTATCCCGGTTTTAGGCGGGTTAGCGAGAAAAGTGCAAAACTATTTGAAAATTATTGGGGAGTTGAAGGTCTACCCTCAAATCCTGGAATGACATATATGGACATGATAGAGAAATGCGATGTCTTATACATCGCCGGAGCGAATCCAATGGTTTCCGCCCCCGACACAAACCAGGTCAGAAAAATGCTTGAAAGTAAAGACCTTCTGGTGATTCAGGATATTTTTTTGACCGAGACCACAGAGCTTGCAGATATCATTCTCCCTGCCGCGACTTGGGTGGAGAAGGATGGAACGATAACACAAGTTGATAGGAGGGTTCAGAGGATAAAAAAAGCCGTTGATCCGCCAGGAGAAGCAAAGCCCGACTGGAAGATAATCCGGGAGCTTTCAGGCATGATGGGATTTAGGGAAAAATTCAAGTTCAATTCTTCGAAGGAAATATTTGAGGAAATAAGAAAATATGTTCCACAATACAGCGGAATAACCTATGATAGGTTGAAGAAGGCTGGAGGTATTCAATGGCCTTGCCCTTCAGAAGACCATCCTGGAACCGATACGATGTTTGTGGAGAGTTTTGGAACGCCCGAGGGGTTAGGAGCTTTCCAAGTTGTAGAACATAAAAATCCAGTAGAAATGATCGACGAAGAATACCCTTACGTTTTCACGAACGGAAGGCTCATTTTCCATTATCACTCAGGGACGATGACGAGGAAAACTGAAAGGTTGAATAACGAAGTTCGAGGCGGATTTGTGGAAATAAACATCGATGATGCGAGAAAAAAAGGAATAAGAGATGGAGAAGAGATAATACTGAAATCAAGGAGGGGAGAAATAAGAGTAATTGCCAAGCTGACGGATAACATAAGAAAAGGAGTTCTATTCATGCCTTGGCACTTCTCTGAAAGTAGCCCAAATGTTTTAACTGGACCCTCTGCAGGTCCTCCTTCCAAGATGCCTGAATTCAAGTTCTGCGCAGTTAAAATAGAGATAAAACGATGAAGGGGACATGTGAAACAATGAAGGGTGAAATGCATCTCGCTTGGTCTACAGATGGAGAGATATTAAAAAGGGCCGAATATGGCGGTGCGGTTACTTCTCTTCTCAAATTTGCCTTGGAGTATAAATGGGTGGATGCTGTACTTGCCGTAAAGGCAAGAAATGGTAAAAGATACGGCTGTACACCTGTTTTAATCACCAATCCAGAGAAAGTGATAGAGACCTCGGGGTCGCTGCATTGTGCTTCTCCTAACATCGCACGCTACATCAAGGAATACCTAGATGGTGCATTGTATCTAAAAATAGCGGTTACTTGTAAACCATGCGATGCTATGGCGATAATCGAGCTTGCCAAGAGAAACCAGATCAAACTTGATAACTTGCTCCTAATAGGTATAAACTGCACTGGCACCCTTATTCCTAATAGGACTAAAAGGATGATAAAAGAGGAGTTTGGAGTGGACCCTGATGATGTTGTAAGAGAAGACATCGAAGAAGATAAACTCACAATCACTTTGAAGGATGGAACAGAGAAAGTTAAGAACTTAGATGAGCTGGAGAAGAAAGGGTATGGGAGAAGGGAGAACTGTAGAAGATGTGAAGTCAATATTCCAACTATGGCGGACATATCCTGTGGGAAGTGGGGAGTAATGGATGAGAAGGAGACATTCATAGAAGTCTTCTCAGACAAGGGAAGTGATCTTATCGAAGAGTCAATAAAGGCTGGCTATATTAAAGTAGAGCAACCGGATAATATAGCACTTAAAACCAGAAAGAGGAAAAAAGAGGACGCAATTAAGCGGGCAAAAAAATGGCAGAGAAGGGATTTCACCACTTTAAAAAAAATAACCTTGAATGAGAGATTAAATTACTGGTTTGGCCAGTTCAACCAGTGCATCAAGTGCTTTGGGTGTATTGACGTCTGCCCCATATGTTACTGCGAAGATTGCTACTTAGAAGCAGATAGGGACTTAGTGACTGGTGGAGAGGTTCCGCCCGATGTTCTATTCCCCATGATAAGGATAGCACATGTCATGGACTCTTGCGTGAATTGTGGTCAGTGTCAAGATGTCTGCCCCATGGAGATACCCCTTTCCCAGTTAACCTTTATGCTTAACAGGGAGCTTGCTAAAATCTTCAAATACAAGCCTGGAGTGGATGTAAATGCTATCCCCCCCTTGAGGGCACCGGGTACAGAGGAAGAGTTAAGAACAGTAGTATTGAACTCGCTTGCGCGCTAAGCCGTTGCGCGCGCCAGCTTGTAACGTAATTGACCGGTCAAATCGCATTTCATCACCCGACGGCCTTCGGATGCATCTTGGCCATGTGTCTCGTCAAATTTCTAGCTCTAATCCTGGCCCCACACACTGTACACGTCGACTAGACACCCTTCGAGACCGGCCTCATAAGCTTGTTTATGAACTCATTCACCATCAAACCCCTGTTCTTGGCGAGTTCTCTGACTTTAAATGCGGTTTACTTCCTGACCGTGAGGGAATACCCGTCCTTCTCAGGCAGAGACCTTCCTCTGTCGCTGGTCCATTTAAGAAAGTATGGAAAACGTTTACTTGCTAAAAATAGAGGGTATCATGGGTGGTGAAGGCCCACGGTAAACCTGGTCCATGCGCGAGCGCATGAGACCCAATTTAAGAATGGGCCAGATCCTGAGCGGCTACTTGAATGGTCCCTAGAGACCCGATAGGAGGATGCCGTTCGCAAACCACCCAAGGTGATACCCCGTGAAGTATGTAGGAATAGACGTGCATAAAAAGATGTGCCAAGCAGCCGTCCTCGACGAGGATGGAGAGCTGCTCGACCAGATCCGTTTTGCGAATAAGAAGGAAGACATCAAGGAGTTCGCCCTGAAGCTGACCACCTTCCGCGACGACGTGAAGGCCGTCGTCGAGTCCACAGGCAACCTGTGGATTCAGATCCACGACATACTGGAGAAGTTCGGCATCGATGTCTCCCTGTCCAATCCATACAAGACCCGCCTGATTGCTGAGGCGAAGGTGAAGACCGATAAGGTCGACGCCAAGATCCTGGCCAGGCTGCTGAGGGCTGATATGCTCTTCACCTGCTATGTGCCTG
>DAOVCM010000009.1 GCA_030670015.1 Candidatus Bathyarchaeota archaeon | reverse complement strand
CCTAGGGCAGCACCGACAACAACATCTCCAGGCTTGATTACTTTCGACAATTTCTGATGTTGATACCCGAACCTTTCCTGCTCACGCCTCAGTTGATCAGGCGTGAAACTGGAGTTAATCTCGGCGTACTTGATTGTAACTGCGGGGCCCACGATCTTGCAGTCGCCGAAAAGGGGGTTTATATGTTTCATGTAGTAGGCATCTCCAAGAATACTCCAGAGGGTTGCACACGAAGCCTCTCTGAGTTTTTCAATAATCTCGGAGTTCGGACGTTCGATCCTAGAACCTTTTTTCATTGCAATCAATAACAGAAGTTATTCTTATGCTAAATAAAACTTGATATCGTTGTCCTCATGACAAATTTTAGTCATAGCGATTCTATTCGTTTAGAAACAGTAGTTCCGCATTTGATGATGTTCTCTCCTGTCATCTCAGGGGGTTTCTCGACGCCCATAAGATAAAGTACAGTTGGAGCGATGCTACTTAGGCCGAGGCCACTGCGGAGTTTGGCATGCTTAAATTGGGTTTTTTCACTTAAGAGAATGAATGGTACTGGATTTATACCGTGAGAAGGGTTTGGCGTTCCGTCGGCGTACAACATGGTCTCGATGTTTCCGTGGTCCCCGGTGACAAGGATTACGTATCCCTGCTGGAGTCCGGCGGTTACTACCTGACCGACACATTGATCGACAGCTTCACAGGCCTTGACGCCGGCTTGGAGGTTTGCAGAGTGGCCGACGAGGTCACCGTTGGCGTAGTTGACGAGGATGAAGTCGTATTCGGCTCTGTTGATTTCGGGGAGGAGCTTATCTGTTATCTCGGAGGCGCTCATCTCGGGCTTCTCCGCGTAGCTTGGGACCTTAAGACTGGGAACGAGGATACGGTCCTCCCCTGGGTAAGGGTCCTCCACCTGGCTGTTGAAGAAGAATGTAACGTGGGCGTACTTCTCTGTCTCAGCTATTCTGAGCTGTTTGAGACCACGGGCGCTCAGAATCTGGCCTAGGTTGTTCTGTACCTCTTTCTGGAGGAAAGCTACTGGCAGGTTTAGGTGGTGGTCGTAGACGCTCATGCAGACGAAGTGGATTTTAGGGTGTTTCCGCCTTGAAAAATTGTCGAAGTATGGCTGTGTAAGAGCATGGGTTATCTGTCGTGCCCGGTCGGATCGGAAATTCCAGAAAATGACGGAGTCACCATCATTTATTGTCGCGATAGGCCTTCCTTCTTTGTCTGTCATAACTATCGGCTCAATGTAGTAGTCTGTTTCGTCTCCCCTCTTGTAGGCGTTGTCTATCGCCTGGATGATGTCAGTCTCCTTGTGGCCTTTGCCGAGTGTGAGAAGGTCGTAGGCTTTCTGAGTGCGGTTCCAATTGTTGTCTCGATCCATCGCATAGTATCGACCGACTAGGGATGCAATGCAGCCGACGCCTTTCTGCCGTATTTGCTCCTGGGTTATACGAAGAAATTTCTTGGCGCTCCTCTCTGGTACATCTCGTCCATCGAGAAAACAGTGAATGTAAACCTTACTGAGACCATTTTCATTGGTCATTTCCAAGAGAGCGTAGAGATGGTTGGTTGTACCGTGGATGCCCTGATCGCTGTGGAGACCCATGAGATGAAGTTTACCGTCTTTCTCCTCGCGGCTCCTGATTGCTCCAAGTAACGCATCGTTCCTGTAGAAGCTGCCACCTTGGATGCTGCGGTTGATCTGCTCCAAGGGTTGCCCCACAATCCTGCCGGCTCCCATAGTGAGGTGCCCTGGTTCACTGCCCCCCTGCGTGCCCTCTGGAACTCCCACTGCGTTACCCGTGCACTCGAGCAGGGTCCAGGGGTAGTTCTCCATGTATCTGTCGTTGTTAGGCGTATAGGCAAGGTGGACTGCGTTTCCACGAGTCTCCTCGGTGTAGCCCCAGCCGTCCCTGACGATGAGGATAACCTTCATTCCGCTCGTTTAAACCGGGATGTCAGCGAATTTAAGATTGCAGGCCGCGGTCGGGTGAATTCAATTATTCGTGAGGGAGCTCTTCAATAATCTACCTTTCCCATCCACCACTAGATACACTGATTGTTACACCCGTTATGAGACTTGGTTGTCCAGCCTATGGTAAATAATGAAATATGTGGATGGGCACTCCCCCCCAGAGTTGCACCTTTGTATAGCAACACATAGCTGTGAAGAGCGTGTGTACGCGATAACCCCCCCTAGGGATATCTCAAGGGAGTCGGGTTTTTCATCTTCCGTTTGTGTTTTAGCCTGTGTTTCTTACGCCTTTTGAGTCTTTTCTGATAGTGTTCCGCACAGCAACCGCACGAAGTTGTGTTAGTTACTACTTTGCGCGCGCTAATGAAAAGTTAGGATAAGAGTTGGGGAGATAGCAACATTCTCTTAATTATGCGGAAAGATTAAATCTACCAATTATAATAAATACGAGGTTAAAATGGGTGACTTCATTCCGTATAAATGACCCAATTTCAACTACTTTTAATAACGGATATCTTCTAAAGGTGAGATACAATGAGTGAAAACACCTCTAAGTCTTTAAAAAAATGGGGTAACTTCAGCGAGTGGTTTGACGATATGCTGCTGGAAGCCCAGATTGCTGACGATAGGTACCCCGTTAAGGGTTTCTCAGTCTACAGGGGTTGGGGCTACAGCATCGTGAAGCGCATCTACCAGATGCTTGAGGAGAAGCTGGAGGATGAAGGCCACCAGCCGATGCAGTTTCCCGTGGTCATCCCGGAGGACGCCTTCCAGGTAGAGGAGGACCACATCAAAGGTTTCTCCGCTGAGGTGTTCTGGATCACCCACGCAGGGGAAAACGAGCTGGACAGAAGGCTCCTACTCAGGCCGACATCCGAGACAGCCATCTACCCAATGTTCAGGATCTGGATCAGGTCCCACGCTGACCTCCCTCTGAGGATGCACCAGACCTGCAATGTCTACCGATACGAGACTAAGGCCACTCGCCCCCTTTTCCGGGGAAGGGAGTTCCTCTGGAACGAGGCCCACACCGCCCACGCCGACTACGAGGAAGCCGAGAGACAGGTCAAAACGGGCGTCGAGATCTACCGCCACGTCTACGACGCCCTGGGCCTAAGCTACATCCTCCTTAAACGCCCTGACTTTGACAAGTTCCCGGGTGCCGTCTACAGCCTCGCCTTCGACACATGGAACCCGGACGGTAAGGTCAACCAGATAGGCACAGTCCACGAGCTTGGGGAGAACTTCGCCAAGGTTTTCCAGCTCACCTACGAGGACGAGGAGGGAACCCAGAAACTCGCTCACACGACATGCTACGGCATGGGCATGGGAAGGACCCTGGCAGCCACCATCGCACACCACGGAGACGACAACGGCCTGGTATTACCTCCGGTCGTTGCACCCAAGCAGGTCGTCATTGTTCCTATCCCTTTCAAAGGCAAAGAGAAGGAAGTAGTCTCCTACGCGAGGGAGATAGAATCTAAGCTCAAAACGGCGGGCATCCGTGTTGTGATGGACGACGACGACCGCCTAAGGCCTGGGGAGAAGTACTATAAGTGGGAGATGTTCGGCGTTCCAGTCAGGGTGGAGGTAGGTCCCCGTGAGGCAGACGCCAGGTCCGTCACACTAGTACGAAGGGACACCAAGGAGAAAACGGTAGCCCGATTCGAGGACCTAGTTGGAGCCATCCGCGGCCTCTTTGGAGATATCTATGAGAACTTGAGAACCCGGAGCTGGGAACGGCTGGATAACGAGTTGGTTGAGGCTGACACCCTTGATGAATTAAAGTCCAAAATGAACGACAGGAGGATCGTGAGGGTGAGCTGGTGTGGCGACCCCCATTGTGCCTTCGAGATCAAGGACCAAGTTGCCGGCGAGGTCAGGGGCACCCTTTGGAAGAAGGAAGAGAAGCCGATAGGACCCTGTGTTGTATGTGGCGACACAGCCAGCGAGGTTGCGTATGTCTCCCGAACATACTAGATTTTCCCGTTAGCACCACAATTTTTTTCTCAGGTTCATTATTTAGTAGAGACTGCATATCTTAGCCAGATAATAACAGTAGCCTTAGAATGTACACGCAAGTTAAA
This sequence comes from Candidatus Bathyarchaeota archaeon, assembly GCA_030670015.1. GTDB lineage: Archaea > Thermoproteota > Bathyarchaeia > TCS64 > TCS64 > DAOVCM01. The sequence continues at coordinate 9,894 of DAOVCM010000009.1, read as the reverse complement.
ATAATAGCGTATGGCAAATAGTTGGAGGGGGAAACAGGTTTGAGAAGGATCTGGGTATTCGCTTTATTTTCAATCATGTTTTTTGCGTCCCTTACTGGATTTATAGAGGCTCAGGAGGAAAGGTGGATCGTATCGTATAGCGTGATTGATTTAACGTCAAGACAGCTTGTGCTGGAGAGAGATTACGAGGCTAACACGTTTTTACAGAACACCCCTATGTTCACAGGAGCTGAGTACAACATAACGTTGACGCTGGATATTGGGTTGACTGCTGCCTACGCGAATCTTGACCTGTCAGTAGACCTCATTCACGCCGATGGCATAGACCGATATTGGGAGATCCACACAACCGATCTCAACCTGACTGAGGGTTACAACCCGAACAACCCCCTTATAACTTTCAAGCAGGTTCAGGGGAGATACGTTATCTCCACGTTCGGGAGAGTTCCAAGCGATCTAACATTAACAGATCTGGATCAGACAATCATACTCCACAAACCTGTGAACCACACAACCATCCGGCTCACAGGACCAGACGGGAGCGTCCTCGACGAAATCATATTGAACATCATAGATTCAGAGATCGACGGATACAGGTTTTATCTGAGTCAGAGGGAAGCAGACCTGCAGGAATTCAGGGAAAACGGTGTGGACCCAGCGTTTATAGGGCTCTATGATAGTCTTATCGGGGTGGCGGAGGGACAGGCAGAGCTAGGGTTCGTTCAGACGGCAAGGACAATTCTCGAGACCCTGGAAGTCGAGGTCCCCCCCATAAGAACGGGGCCCAGCCTTGAGGAGCGATACTTCCTGCCGGCTGTTGGAGGTTTAAGCCTGGCCGCTGTCGTGCTGGTTTTTCTTTTCTTCAGGGCAAGGGGGAGACTCTCCTTTGTCTCGATGGTTGTTGAAGACCAGATCCGGGAGCTTGAGGGTTTGTCTTTTAGGGCATCAAGAACAGACAGGAACCTGGCCAGTAAGCTTCAGGAGATTAATGATCGATTGAAGGAATTGGAGGGGAAATAATTGGCTGAAATAGGATATACAGGCGTCGTGCACTTGGTAGGCCTTGGTGGCGCAGGTACCAACATAGTTGAGTCTTTCCTGAAGGCCGAGAAGACATTGGAACTCCTTGAGAGTGGGGTAACACGGCTTTCCCTGATGGCTCTTGACATCGCCGACCCAGACATTAAAAGCCTGGAGGAAGCCCACTCAAAAGTACTCGACCTCATGCAGAAGAAGGGAATCCCCAAGGAGCGCCTCAGCGTCATAGCTAAATCTATAAAGTTCCCAAGCGCCGAGGCCATGTTCGACTTTGTACATCATAAGTTCAGGGAACACCTTGTAAACGAGGGGATCAAGGTCGAGGAGTACAACCCCTGGCTACCATCAACGATGGCGATCCCGCCCTTAGCAGGCGGCGCTGGGAGGAGGAGGTCCCTCGCAAAGGCTATCTACAACTTGAATTACTACCAGCTGGGAATCATCAAATCCTTTGTGAATATGTTCAAGGATCACGCTCTCTCCTCCATCACGACGCCCATAGTCCTCCTGATCTTTGGGCTGGGAGGCGGCACGGGAAGCGGCATCGTCTTCGAATTTGCCCGACACCTGAGAAAAGCCTTCGGCTCGGGCGTCCCAATAATGGCACTGTGCGTGCTTCCCTGCAGTGGCGACGACCCTCCGGCGAAGGGCTTCTCCGCCTTCAACGCACTTAGAGAGCTGTCCACCTTCCTCAACCGGAGGACCAACGAATCCCTGGTAAAGGCACTGGGGGAAGAATACCGTAATCCTCTCAACGCAGTTCTCTTCCTACCCCTGATGCCAGCCTACTCGAAGACCGGGAACATCATTATGGCAAGGGACGAGGTCGACCAGCTGATAACTGAGATGATCTACGTCCTCATGGACTTCGACATGGCCGACCTCCTCAGCGGCATAGGCACGGAAGTAGGCCTCACAGATAACAGCGTTCACACCATCAGCATGGTCAAGGTAAGCTACCCAGTTGACGCCTACGTCGAGGCATTCAAATACAAATTGGAGGAGATGCAGCAACTCTTCCTGATAAGAGTTGATAAGCTCAGCATCCTAGACCGGATAAACAGCATCCTAGAGGTTAAACAAGGAGAGATCAAGACTCTCTACAAGCAGTACTTGATAATGACCAACTCCTACAATGAAGAAGAGTTCGAGGAGAAGCTGAACTCTCTCGCATACGGGAGTCCTCGCTTCGAGGAGGACTACAATCTCTACGTACGCGGTATCCAGGGACAGATCAGCAGCTGGATAGAGGAATCCCTCCAGTTTATCTCAACCATCAGACTTGTGGCCCAGGAAGGCACCATTGAAGATTCGATCGTGAAGCTCATCCTCCAGAAGGAGGAATCCAACGTTCTTGACAGCCTTGAGGGTTTGATGGGAAACCTTTCAAGGACCCACCCAGAGTTTTTAGAACGGAAGGTAGCGATCTTCGAGCGTCTCCAGCAACTCGTCCCCGCTTCCCAGCTTCTAAGTGTCAGGCAGAAGAAACTGCTGGAGGATTTCATGAACCTCACAGACCTAACGGAGAAGACGCTGCAGATCCTTAGGTTCTACAACGAGATCAGGCATCTTACTGACGCCATGATGAGGCGCTACGAGATTCTGCCGCAGGAGGAAATTCAGGTCGTTAACTTCAAGGACATCAAAGCAGAGCTCTCCACCCTATACCACATACTCCAGCTCATGGTCAAGACCCCGTCCGACGAGGTTAAGATGATCGACGAACACCTCACCTATCTTCAAGCCATAATAAGTAAATTCAGGAGCCGAAAGGAGAACCTCGATAACGAACTCTTCAGGCTTGAGGAGAGGAGAAAGCGGAGGGAGTTTGACAAGTCCAAGTTTGAGAAGGAGTCAAGCGGTTTCTTCAGGCTAGGGAAGAAAAGGTATGCAAAGGAGAAGCTGAACGAGATAGAGAGAGAACTCAGGAAAATCAGCGAAGAGACGATACTGCTGAACAACGAGATTGGAGACATCGACAAGCTCATAGATCTATACATCAATCTCCTGAAGAAGCTGGAGGTGACATCCGACTACAGGAAGAAACTGAACACAATCTTGGAACTCTCAAGGAAATATCAGCTGCTCTTCTCTGAGATCATTAAGCCAAGAAGGTTCTATGAGAGAACCACCGAGCTAACCCAGGACGAGCAGATGAAAATAATATCCAAGATCTTGGCTGAACAGGAAGACGCTCTCTCCAGGGAGGGAATCCTCAGGGAGATACTCGATGTGAACCACTTCAAGGACTATATGAGGAGCGTCGTCAGAGTCTACAGAACCCCCAACATCATGGGCCTAAAATCCACTTTCAGGTCGGACTACCTATGGGTCACAGTGCAGACCCCCCAAGGATTATGGGACTCCGACCTCACCCAAGAATTGTTCACAGCCCTAGCAGGCTATGTCACAGGGGACGTTTCCAAGACCATAACGGTAAGGGAGATCAACTCACGAGACCCATGGGTGATAAGGATCGTAGTCGTCGGGGGAAGGGGACGAATGGAGGACCTCGCCTCCTACGACGAGATGGAGCGACTGAACAGAAGTGCCTCCGACTTTGAGAGGAATCTCTCCCGGTCTTTCCTCGTCGAGCACAAGGCGTCCCTAGAAGAGTTACTTGACGATTTCAAAGGCGAGTAGAGATCACCAAACTCAATCCATATCTATTGACTTTGGACAAGTCGATTCTCTATCTTCCTCCAGATCTCCTTGTCGTATAACCCTTGATCAACTATCAAACGGCTTAACCGTGATATACGCTTGTTTATAGTCTTGAACAACTGCTCCGTATTGAATCCTCCTACGAGGACAACTAAGTCGATTCTATTTCCAAACTCCTCAACGTAGATAGGCTCGCAGATCTGCGGTGCGTCAAGATTAGCCCTTTCCTTGAGCCAATTATTCACCTCAAGCTCAATGTACCCCTTTGGAAGCTGATCCTTTAGCCGGAGGGGAACCTTGATTATGACATATATCATCGAAGCGGTTGATAGATCGAAGTCCAGCAGAGGTTGCTCCAGAGTGATGTCGAGGATGTTTCTGAGATTGCCATAGATTTCTAAACTAGCCCCCAACGCCATAAGCACTGTGAAGAGGTCGACATTAAAGGACTTGGATAGTTTTACCAGGTCCTGTATCAATCCTTTTTTCTTCAGGAAAAGCTCAGCCAGATAATTAACGGCGTCTCCACCGACTAGAAGACCTCCAGCCTTGTTGACGCCTATAAACGCTTCGAGGTAAAAATGATCGAGGAGGATGATAGGTCTAGCCTCATTTAGTAGAAGTAGTCCCAGAGAGGAAAAGGCGTTGAACAAGGCGTCGGAACTGTGTCTCATCGAGGGGAAGACTGTAAGCATGACGACACTCTTCTCCTCTTGGATCAAGTAGGAACTCAATGTTGGCAGGACACCGGAGGTCACTCCCTCAGAGAGAGATCCAACTGTGACGACCTCCTGATGGTAGCTGAAGACCCTCTTCTTCAAAAAATTTATGAGACTTCCATTCTCTTCAAGGTGTGTGTTTAGGTCGAACCAGTAATGAGGGTCAGAAACAGTGTCCAGTACTATGATCTTATCGGAATTTGTGTCGACATCAATGGTTTTAAGGTCTACTTCCTTCCTATGAAGTATGTGGAGCAATGTGGAAGTGTTGTCTCCAACAAATCGTTTCGAATCCTTCATGGCTTTAAAGGCATACAGGCCCACAGTTAGAACGATCTGGCTCGGCAACACGGGACGGATGTGGTCTAGACGGGCTTTTATCCAGTCCAAGACGTTGAAGCTGCCCTCATTCACAACCATCTGGAGTCAAAAAAGATAATTTATACCATATAAAAGGTTGGATGAGAATATGAGTATATCGCTCTTCACCAATTTGGAGCTCACCGAGAAAACGGGTAAGGTCACAACCTTCTTAATCACAGGGATAAGCATGACACTGGCTTTTTACCTTATTCCTCTTCTCCCCACGCCCCTCCCTATCATAGTGGCTTTTCTCGTAGCTTACGCTATATATAGGGACCCCCCTGTCGGGGCTTTTTTAGGAAGCATGATCATCACACTTGGGCTATTCTATCATCTATCAAGGATTAACTTTTTCCAGTTGTTTCACAGCCCCTTGTCGAGAATGTTTGTCATGGTTGTCTTGATCATACCTTTCATAATTGTATCAACGTCTTTGACAGACAACCTCGCCATTATAGCAATGGACATAGGAATCGTCGCGGCCTCACTTCTCTTCTTCAAGTCCACGTTCTATCTGGCCGTTCCAGTTATCCTCATCTTCGCCACGATCTATAAAAAAAGAGGTATCTTAATCACATTCTCCTATTACACGTTCATATCAATTCCTCTCCAAGTGATGCAGTACCTAAAAACCTTCCAAGAAGGAATCCCCCCATCGCTTTACACACCTCTTAACATTATCCATAAAGACATCCAAGAATCCATGAGGCAAGTAAGCCTAACCGAGATCAACCACATATTAAGGGTGATAAGCGATCAGATACTAAAGCCAGCTGGAAACAGTGGAGAACTTCAACTTGCCCTAGCAAGCTATGTGGATTCCCTCCCCGGTATGCTCTTCTTCCTCATTATAATCTCAGGCCTCATATCTGTGGCGGCCCTCCTCACATTGAAACTACCTGAACCTTTGAAAAAGACCCATTTCCCCCAAAAGTATGTTGACATAATGGTCTACGGCCTCCCTGTAGCCACTGCCTCATTGACCAGCGTTATGTTTTTCGTCCTCCTAGGAATCCTCCATGCACCCCTCGCCTTCCAGGCAGTAGTAGACCCATCAATCTTGATGTTATCCACAGGTTTCACAATTATCCTCTCAGCCCCTGTCTCCTTATCGAAGTACATCATCGATTTAAGAGAGGTCCTAGCAGAACGAATTCAAAAACTCAGGGTAGGTTCAGAATCAATGCTCAAAGAAGTTAATCACTATCTGGGGCTGATCAACATTACAAGGGGTCCTATCCCCTCTTCACTCTCATCATTAAAGACGAGAATGCTCATCGTGGCAGACGAGCTGAAGGAGGTGATCAAGAAGGCTTCCGAGGAAGATATGAGCCTCAACGAGGTGGAGTCGTTGACGAGAAGGGTATTCACCGAGCTAAATAGCAAAGTCTCTAACTTCAATGGCCAACTAGGGGTTGCCCTTGACGAGTATTTCATAAAGATAAAGTTCGAGTACCTCGAATCCTTAAAGGAGATCCATGAGCTTGGTCTGGAAATCGAGCCCCCTGAGATAGTGGATCCCCCCACAGACTCGACACTTGAAATGAAGATTGGCTATATCTATCATGTCATAGAATCAGGGGGTGTTCTCGTAGAGAAGTTGATAGCTACAACCGATAGAATATACGAGACGATATGTTCCCTCTTTGAACCCTCCCTGCCAGTAGACAGCCCAATCATTCAGATCTCCAGGGAGAAGGCGGAGATTGATCAACCTTGGATAATCATCGACGCCATCCTCTCCTCCTTGAAGAACTGGGAGAGACAATACTCCCCCGAGATCGTGAAATCCACGCGACCAATTAAGGAGTCTGTTGAGACCATCATGGAGCTGAGTGATAGGGACGAAATGCTCCTCCCTGTCCTTGAGGATAAATTTCACATGATCAAGACCCTAGCCCAAGATCTGGAGAAGAAGGACTTCAGAGTAGGAGAAGAGAACCTGAAAGTTCTGAAGGTCATCTTGATAAGGGACACAATCTTGGCGACCGTCGAGGTTGTCGCAAGGGTCATCGGTATTCTCTACGACCATCTTAAGGACCTAGAGAACACGATTGGTTCCCTCCTCCCCATCGAGGATTATGAGTGGAACAGGAATCTCACTCTGGCTGAGAGGGTGAACACCTCCCTGGAGGTCATAAACAATTACAGATCCAGAGAAATGAGCGACATCATCACCCACCTCTATCGAGCCCTATCCTACATAGACGAGGTGGTGGACACAATAGCGTACTACAATGAGAGGAAGGAGTTCCTCCTCAATTACGGCATCCTTGAGAAGAAGATAAACCGTATACTCATGGATAACGACGAGGTTAGACTCGGAGACCTCGGTGTCTCGGAAAAGTATGAAAGGGAATACATTAAACTCTATCACAGAAGCCACTACAAGGAGATCCCTCTTCAGGAAACCAGTAAGTCCCTCAGGAGGATCCAACCATGAAAAAGATCAGGGGGAAGCTACATGATGGAATTTCAGGATTCCTAGAAATTTCCGAAGATACAGTTATTCTATGGGCGGAGAGAGGAATCTTAAGTAAAGAGTTGGAAAAGCAAATTGAGTTCCCCATATCTGATGTCACATCAACGCAGCTGAAGAAGAACCAGACTTCCTTCAGGCAGATGTACCAGCTGACGATAGACTATGAGACAGAAACAGGAAAGTCAGAAGTCATCTTCCTATCAGAGGAAAAACCATATCTGGATGCATTGATAAACAAGATCGACGACGATATAGAAAAACGGAGACTGGCCAAGGAGCAGATACAAGCGGAGCAGAGACGTGAACGAAAAGTCCACGTTCACCAAATAACCCTGTTGTTAGAGTTCATAGACCAGCTATTCAAGATCTTATTTGAGCTGAATGGAAGCGTGAACTGGACCCTCATGAAAAAGCATCTATCCGAATTAGAGCAGATCCCTATGAAGATGACTAGGATAGATGTGGCGACTCCCCTCAGCTATGATATCCAGAATCTTTCAACCTCTCTCTTCCAGAGGCAAACAGACGAAATTAAGGATGATTGTTACAAAATCATAGTGGCCATTCACAACGATGCTGAGAGGCTCTCTCAGTCTGAAGAATCATCACAAAGTTTCAACCTTGATCTCTACAGGTTGTTTGTAAAATCCTACCTTCTCCTCTGGGACCTGAACCTTAGCGAATATGTAGGAGATGGCCTTGACAAAGATGAGTTTGAACTGATGCAAGCCTCCTTTGAGAGCCTAGAGGGATTGATCCGGTCCGAGGAATGCAGCCTCGGCCTCATACAGCTAAAAGAATTGCCCTTAGAGAAAGAATTCAGCGTCTATTTTGAAGATATCACGTCATGGATACATCTGTGCCTGAACAGCATAGTGGAATAGACTATGTTTACATGAACGATTGTTTTAAATCGGCTTCTCACTTATGATCCACGACAATTGGTGTGATCAGGTAAATGAGAGAAATATATAACCCCTATGAAAAATATGGTCTAAGACGAGTGGTCAACGCATCGAGTTCTCTAACCCGTCTCGGAGGATCCATCGCTCCACCTGAGGTTTTCAGGGCTATGGAGGACGCCTCCAAATCCTTCGTCCAGATTCCTGAGCTTCAGCACTGGGCCGGAAAAGCTATTGCTGAGGCAACTGGTGCAGAGGCAGGCCTACCAACAGCCGGATCAAGCAATGCCATCTTACTGGCAGCTGCAGCCTGCATCATGAAAGGAACAGAGCTGGAAAAATATGACCCCTTGAAATTAGAAACGTGGACACACATCATCAAGAAACTTCCGATGCATACGAAAGGGCTGAAGACAGAGTTCATTGTTCAGAGATCGAACAGGAACGTCTACGACCACGCGGTAGAGTGTGCAGGGGGACGATTTGTAGAGGTAGGCACAGAAGAGGGAACAACCGAGAAGGAGCTTTCTGAAGCTTACAACCCCGGTAAAACAGCCGCTTATTACTTTACGGACCGAACGTCTGAGAAACGCCTTCCCCTTGCCACGGTTATAAGGATCGCTCACGAGCACGACGCTCCCGTAATAGTCGATGCCGCTTCGGAGCTTCCACCAAAGAAAAATCTGAGAAAGTACATCTCCAAGGGCGCCGACCTGGTGATAATCAGCGGAGGAAAGTTCCTCTCTGGACCGAACAACTCTGGAATTCTAGCTGGGAGAAAGGACCTAGTTAAACTAGCCCATCTCCAAGCCTATCCTTTCCACGGCGTTGGGAGAGCATCGAAAATGTGCAGGGAAACCATCGCGGGCCTCGTCACAGCTCTCAAGATCTACGTGAAACAGGATGAAGAGTCGATCTTCAGGGCATGGGAGAACAAGGCTAAATGGATGGTGGAACAGATGGATGTGATTCCCGATGTGGAAGCCGGTTTATCCTTTGAAACCACAATAGAAGAAAAGGAGCCTATGGTGCCTCTGTGTTACGTTAAGATCGATGAGAACGTTTTTGGGATGACCGGTGAAGAGCTATTTCATAAACTGAGAGAGGGCGACCCAAGTATTGAAACACGGTATCGTGCTTCCAGCGGAAGGTTGATGATCAATCCAGAGTTTATGCTTGATGACGAGGAATACATAGTTACTGAGAGAATAAGAGAGATATTGACACAGGCGATCGGAGGGTAGGCTAACTAAGCTACCTCCCACAACATTATCAAGAAACTAAGGAAAACTTATCAAGATTTTTTCTATGACTCGCAAACGTTCTAATAAGTCAATCAAAAATAGATATAAATGTTAGCTTCCTAAATAAAAGCGATAAGAGAAAATATCATATAAATTTCATTTAACACAGAGAGGATTATTCGTCTAAAAGCTTGCTCTGATTGCAGATTTTCCAAGATCAAATATCAGCAGGCGCCAGCTTGTAACGTAATTCCATCGAGTTCTTATGTGACGCTAATTTAAATGCTGGATAAGCCCAATTACTTGCGTGCACCGGGTGCACGGATAGAATTAAGCTTATCCAACACAAAAATCAACTTCTGTACACGGAGAAATGCAAATTACGTTACACACTGACGCGCGCTATGGAACAAGCCAAATGAGTCCATCATCATAAGGAGCATCTGAACAATAAACACCCTCAGCCAGACGATTCTCTACCT
>DAOVCM010000197.1 GCA_030670015.1 Candidatus Bathyarchaeota archaeon | reverse complement strand
GATTTTAATAAATTCTGTTCTAAGGTGGAATATAGAGAGATAAATATCGGTACTAAAAGGCTAAGATCGTTTTTCAGTCACGCACTGGGGAGACCTGAGTTGAGGTAGAGCGTTGCCTTCTTCGCATGAGGGGAAAAATCTGGGGACTGACGGGTCAGATTACGCTATACATCTATGGATATCAGAGAGGTCTCTATGGTACCGGTTCTCCTCTGTTAACGGCTTTTAGAGGGGTTTTGAGCTAGACCTACATAGGATGATCAAGAAAGAGCAGTATACAAGTGTACCATCCAATCAATAGCCCTAAATTATTGAATCGGTATGCGTGCGATATAACACACGCTATAGTGCTTGTTTAAGGCAATATCCGGTTTTTGATGTTGGAATTTCCATGATTTCCCTTGGAGTGCCTTCCCCGATAACCTCCCCTCCCTTTTCCCCGCCCTCAGGTCCAAGGTCTATAACCCAGTCCACATTCTTGATTACATCGAGGTTGTGCTCGATCAGTATGACTGTGTTTCCAGCGTTCACAAGTAAGTCGAGAACATCAATAAGCTTCTGGATGTCATGGAAGTGGAGTCCCGTCGTGGGTTCATCTAATATGTATAGGTTTCGTCCTCTTTCAGATTTGCTTAACTCTCGTGCTAGTTTGGCACGCTGAGCCTCGCCTCCACTAAAAGTGGGGGCTGTTTGACCCAGCTCCATGTAATCCAATCCTACAGCTTTCAGTGTCTTGAGCATTCGACTGATTCTGGGATGGTCATTGAAGAAGCGTAGGGCTTCGTTGACGTCCATCTCCATTACATCGTGGATGTTCCTCTCTCGATACGTTACTTCAAGGATCTCCTTCTTGTATCTTGTACCGCTACACTTTGGACATGGTACCCAGATGTCAGCTAGGAAGTGCATGTTAATGCGCTTGCTGCCGTAGCCTTTACACTCGTCGCAGCGTCCGCCAGGCTTGTTAAAACTGAACATGCCAACCGAATATCCACGTTCTTTTGCCATCTCAGTTCTGGTGAACACCTTTCGTATCTCATCGAAAACCTTGATGTATGTAGCTAGACAAGACCTTGGGGTTCTACCGATAGGAGACTGATCCACAACCACAACCTTATCCAATTGCTCCAAGCCCTCGATACTGTCATGGGATCCAATGTTGCCTGTGAAGCCGTGCTTCCTCCAAGCGATAGCAGGATACAAGGTCTGGGTTATTAAGCTACTTTTCCCGCTACCACTAACTCCAGTAACACAGGACAAGCTTCCTAAGGGAACCCTCAGGGTGACGTTCTTGAGGTTGTGTAGTCGAGCCCCTGTCATAGTTAACCATTTTTTTGGCTGGTTCCGATGCCGTTTGTTATCGGTGGTTACCTTGAGGCTTCCCGTGAGATAACTTCCGGTAAGCGAATCCGTGTTAGCCATGATCTCGTGGGGGGTTCCTTGAGCAACGATCTTACCCCCGTGGATGCCTGCGCCTGGCCCGATGTCGATGATATGATCAGCGTTTTTTATTATAGTAGGATCGTGCTCTACTACAACTACGGTGTTTCCGATTTCTCGTAGATTTTTGAGGTTCTCCAGTAGACTGCTGATGTCGTGTGGGTGTAACCCAATGGTGGGCTCATCTAGGATGTAGAGGACTCCTACGAGCCCTGAGCCGATCTGAGTTGCCAGTCTAATCCGTTGCCCCTCTCCTGCTGAGAGGGTGTTTGCTCTACGGTTGAGATTCAGATAGTGGAGACCTACGTTCTTCAGGAACCTGAGTCGGTCATTTATTTCGCTTAAAATCTGTTCTGCAGCGGTCTGAAGCTGCGCGTCGGGTGTGACTTTATCTTTCAAGGCTTTCAGCCAGTTCCTTAACTCGCCGACGCTCATCCCACATATTTCTGTAATGTTCTTGCCCCTGATCTTTACGGAAAGAGCCTCCGGTCTTAACCGTGCTCCGTTGCAGCTAGGGCAGGGCTGTTGGGTCATATAAGCCTTGTAGACCTGTCTCCTGTACTCACTATTTGTGTTATTGAACCTTCTATTGATAGTTGGAATTATTCCATCATAGACGTAGTCGCGGAGAAACGTATAGCTACTTGAAGCATTTGTATACTTGAATTCGTACATGTCGTCTCCTGATCCATAGAGGATTACATCCCTGAAACCTTCTGGTAGTTCATTCCAGGGGGTGTTAAGATCTATCTCATAGTGGTTAGCGAGGGATTGTAGTTGCTGGGCTTCCCATCTGAGTTTCTTCAGCCTTGCTGGCTCGAAGTACCTAAGGGCTCCTTTCATAATGGATATGTTTGGGTCGAGGATGATCTTGGCTGGGTCAACCTTCAGTAAATTTCCTAGACCATTACAGCTCTCGCACATTCCTTCCGGACTGTTCCAGTTGAACAACTGGACACTGAGCTCAGGGATAGTTGTACCACACCGTGGACACGCCTTGAGGGTGCTATAGCTATTTATCTCATCTGCCGCATCCACTAGCAAGGTTCCTCTCCCTTTCTCAAGGGCGTTCTCTACAATGCTGTTAAGCTGCCTGAGGGTATCAGGCGTTATTTCATGAGGTAAATCGAATTTGTGATCTATGACTTCTATGCTGTGGGCCTTTGAAGAGTCAAGCTCCATGATTTTTTCTAGGTCCAAGTATTTACCATCAATTCTAGCCTGTCTGTGGTCTTCTTGTCGTAGTCGGTTGAGTGTGTACTTGTGTGACCCCTTCCGATCTCTGACCACAGGAGTTAGAATAGTGCCTTTGGTTCCTCTGAATTTTTCGAGTATCTGCTTGGTTATCATTTCAGGGGTGGTTGGTATGAATAGAGCTGCACAGTTATGGCAGTGCGACTGCCCGATGACGGAGTAAAGGATTCGGAGGTAATCAACGATCTCTGTAACTGTTCCTACGGTGGCACGGGGATTTGAGAATATTCGCCTTTGCTCAATGGATATGGCTGGTGGAAGCCCGCTGATGTAGCCTACTTTGGGTTTCTCCATTTGCTTAAGCTCTTGACGGAGGAAGGCAGAGAGACTCTCAACGTATCTTCTCTGTGCCTCTGCGTACAGAGTATCGAATGCGAGACTTGATTTCCCGCTACCGCTGACG
>DAOVCM010000180.1 GCA_030670015.1 Candidatus Bathyarchaeota archaeon | reverse complement strand
TAACAAACTCGCTAATGACAGAGCTCGCTGGGTGATCTCCAGGATAATCCGCGCGAAGCCGGACTTCGTCGTTCACATGGGGGATGTTCTTCACCCCCTTCCACATCTCTCGTCCTACAGCTCAGCGGCTGAAGCCGCCCTCAGGATGTTCAACAAGATTAAAGTGCCCACATACTTTATACCGGGAAATCACGATGTCGGAGATAAAAATAGCCCGATGGTGCCCGCATATGTGGTCGACGATCATGGCCTCAATCTCTACATGAAATGGTTCGGACCACTCTACCAGTCCTTCGACCACAAAGGCGTTCACTTCAGCTTGATCAACGCTCAATTACTGAATTCAGGACTCTCCTCCGAAGCCGAACAATCCACGTGGCTGGAGACCGATCTTCAAGCTAGCAAAGGAAGGAGAATCCACGTCTTCAGTCACTACCCACCCTATGTGCTAAACCCAGCCGAGCCCAGCAACTATGATAACATCGATGAGCCAGCTAGATCATGGCTACTCGGCCTATTGAAGCAATACGAAGTCGAGGCTTTCTTCGCGGGGCACGTCCACCAGTTTATCTATCAAAAGCATGGCGTAACGGACATCTACAACCTTCTTGCGACTTCATTTGTCCGTCAAGATTACTCGGAGATGTTCCGAATCGAAGCCGCCGACGGATACGGACGAAACGACGTCGAAAAACTCGGTTGGTGCATCGTCGACGTACATGAGAACACCCATATTGCGAGGGTCTTTCGTTCTCAAGGCTCCACACTGGGAGAGGGTGAAAGAACACGTCCAGATACTCCGAAGGTGAGAACCTATCACACTAAGGAGATCATGATTGCCCCCGTAGGAGTACACCTACGCCACCCGTGGGCGGAGATCATCGACCTACCCTATAATGGTCCCATAGACGAGTTCGTGCGCAAACGTGTGCGCAACGACTACACGCTGCTCGCTCTTTGGGAATGCGGCATACGGATGCTCCGGGTTCCGCTAAGCGATTTGGTGGATACAAGAATACGGGACCGCATGAAGGCTCTAACTGAAGTCGGACACCGTTTCAATGTCTTTAGTTTCGGAATACCATTCGGAGTGGACCTCGAGGTTTTGAAACGTCATCATAGCCTTGTGAACGCACTAGAGGTCATACTCCCCTGGAAGGACACCGAAAAGGCAGCCTCAGAATTACTCAAACTACGCAAGGAGGTTCCCGTTCCACTCTATCTCGCCAAAGTCAAGAGCTCAGCCGACCAGAGACATGAAGGCTCCAAGTTCAGCCACTACATTAGCTACGGCTTCCAGCTCAGCAACACAGAGAGTATAGAGGAGTTCATGAGGCAGAGGGGATCAAACGAGACTATCGACGGCTTCGTGTTTGGTCTCGGTTCCGACGAGTCTCCCTGGAACGCAATTCAAACCATCAGCAAGTATGCCGAGAAAAAAGACTTCAATGCAGTAGTCAACGTGCGCCTGGCCTCAGAAAACCCGGCAGAATACTTGGCAGACGATGTCCGTGTAGCAAATCTGGTTTCAGAAGCCATCGTAGCAGCAGCGGCGTCTCCTAATGTGGAAGTTTTTCTAGACACATTCATCGATCTGGACCGAGGGTATTTCCCACGCGTCGGTCTCTATGACCGACATTACAACCCTCGCCTTGGAAGCCACGTCTTTGCCCATTTACAGGGAGTGCTGAACGACCTCGGTCTGGGTATCACACTGGGTCGGTGTTGGGAAAACACAGAGGGTAAAACCTACGTCTTCGAATCAACTAAAGCGGTATTCAACCTGTTTATACCTCATCCCGGAGAATCTCATGACCGCAAGATTGCATACCTGGGCCAAACCATATCAAGAAAGAATGGAAAAGGAAAACTGGTAGATCTCAAATCCGGCTTTATCAATAATGTAACTTGGCATAGAATCGAACAAGGACTTGCCCTCTCCAACGCTGGTTCGTGCGATGTTCCATCCTTGTTCATCCTTGAAAAAAAGGGTTGAATTCTTCTTTTTTATTCAAACAAATCTATAATAGTGTTAGGCGGAAACCGCCGATTCAAATCCTGGCTGCACGCGTGGGCCTGAAAGGTCCAATGATTTCGCGGGCTAGGATGCCACTACAACCAATCTGTTCAAGACTTAGATAACTAGGCCCTTTCTTGTTCCTACTGCTTGTATGAAAAGCCCTTTTTATCCAATTAAATCATAGACCAGAGATTATTGTAGAGAATATAATCTAACACTTGCATGATGTGGCTATTTTTCGATGGCTAGATGTGTCGTCAAGTGTGGAGAGGGTGTATGCCTTGTAGGTGGTAGACATTTTATGGGTTCACTTGTCTGATTCTTGGGAGTGTGCTGGAAATGAATTAGGGGACAGGCATGTACGCGCCAATTTCTCCCTAGACATTTACATTGATTTTTATCTTTTTTATGAGTTCCTTGTAGCGATTCCGGATTGTGACCTCAGTGATGTTTCCTACACGCGCGAACTCACCCTGTGTTCTCCGGTCACCTGTAAGCATGCTCGCTATGTATGTGGTGGCTGCCGCAATGCCCATTGGGCCACGTCCGCTCGTCAGCCTGAGGTCAGCAGCAATCTTCAATATCCTAATGGCAACCGACTCTGTGTCACCCGAGAGACTGAGCTGGCCAACATACTTGGAGATGCAATTCTGAGGGTCTACGCGAGGAATCCGTGAATTGAGCTTCCAAACCATGAAACGATAAGCACGTCCCGCCTCCTTCTGAGAGATATTAGTAACGTTCGCAACCTCCTCGATAGTACGGAGGATAGTACATTGACGGCAGGCCATGTAGAGGGCGGCCGCGGTTATACCTTGGATGGAGCGACCCCTGATAAGGCGCCTGCGGACGCTCTTTCGGTAGATGAGGGACGCGGTCTCCAGGACGTTCTTGGGGAGGTTAAGCTTGTACGCGGCTTTCGTCAGCTCGGAGAGGGCGAATGCGAGGTTCCTATCGGTGGCCTCCGATACCTTCGACCTTCGGTGCCATTTTCTCAACCGATATGCCTGAGCCCGCTGGTCTGGCTTCAGGCCTCGACCGTAGATATCCCGTCCACTCCAGTCGATGGTTGTGGACATACCCGCGTCATGAATGGTCCAGGTGAGGGGAGCCCCAACCCGCGTCCGTTTCTCACGTTGCTCAAGATCGAAGGCCCTCCACTCAGGTCCATAGTTGAGGAAGGTGGAGGATAAGACGTATCCACAGCGCTCACAGACAAGTTCACCGATATCGATGTCACGGATGAGATCAGCGTTACCGCACTCCGGACACCTCGGAACCTTCTCACTCTTCATCCTGATACCTATCACATCCATCTCACCGTCTCAGTCCTTATCGAGGCATGTCGGAA
>DAOVCM010000126.1 GCA_030670015.1 Candidatus Bathyarchaeota archaeon | reverse complement strand
TCTGCAGGAATTAGATCTCGAAATCGCGCGCGCAACAAAAGATACACTGTATATTGACCGAGAAGTCGTAATAAAAACAAATCAAATAGGCCTGAATCTAAGTATTGTGTCTGAAAATTCTCTCATTCAAGCAATAGAAGTATTGGAAGGTGCCTACGGTAAGAGAGAACCTAAAATCCACCCCATTTCTTTCCCAAATGAGATTGGCGGGTCCGGAGGGATTCGAACCCTCGGCCAATGGCTTAAGAGGCCACCGCTCTAACCTTGCTGAGCTACGGACCCACCGACCAACCCATACAGTCATACCCGATTTAAATCTTTCAGCGAGAGCCCTAAGTTTTTAAAGAAAAGTAATACAGAGGTTGCGTCCCCCCGCAGGTTTAGGCGTTCCTTGTTTAATAAATAAATACCACCGTCCTTAATACAGGTGGATCGTGATCCGCCGTGAATGGAATAATTACCCCCCTTTACGCCTTCTTCGTTGAGAAGCTACCGTATGTGACGATATTCGTCTTCCTCATCGGCACTGCTCTCCGGCTCAACCGCTGGCTCTCAGCCCCAAAAGACCCGCATGGTGGACGGCTCGACCTAGTAGCCGGCTTAAAGTACATCATCCTCGACGTCGTCTTTTTCCGGAAGACCTTCAAAACGGATAAGATGACCTGGCTCACCCTGTTCCTATTCCATGTCGGCGCAGGAGGTATTCTCTTCGGCCACATGAGAGGCTTCAAGCTATGGACGGCGGAGATGTTCAGCCCTCTAGGCCCCTGGCTGGCAGAGTTCATGGTTCACACCCTTCCCGTCTACATAGGGTGGATGTTCATTGCCACCCAGGTTATTCTCCTCATCCGACGGGGGGTTCTGGAGAGGCAGCAGCTACAGTCCCTACCCAACGACTACGTAGCTCTCCTCCTGCTCCTCATCACCACCATCCTCGGCCAGGGAATGCGGATATTCCCGCCTGAGGCCATCCCGACGGAGACATACAGCGTCGTCTTCATCCCCCGTCTCATCGTCCTCCACCTGGAGAAAGTTCCTAGCTTCCACTGGTTCTTCCTCCACATCCTGTTCACGCAGCTATTCGTTATGTATATCCCCTTCAGCAAGCTCGTCCACATCGTTAGTGGGGTCATAACCCCTGCCTTCTATGGCTCCAGGAGGAAGGAGTATGACCTCTAGGGATCGGGACGAGGCCAAAGAGGCCCTTCGTAAGTTTACTCGACGGCAGCTCATGGAGTTGGACACGTGTGCCCACTGCGCTCTCTGCACCGAGAAGTGCCCAACCTACGCTGAATCCCAGGTTCCTAATTACGCACCCGGCGTAAGGTCCTCAAAGACGGTTAGGCTGTACAACAAGCAGTTTGACCTAAGGGCACGCCTCTTGGGATCAAGACCCATCACGGAGGAGGATGTCGCCGACCTCGCGGACAGCGCTTTCAACTGCACCCTCTGCGGACGTTGCATGGAGACCTGCCCCTTTGGCTTCCAGACCCACGAACTCTGGGTCCGGGTAAGAGAGGTCATCCGCGACCTCGGAGGCACCCCGTCAAAGGTCCTCATGCTAGAGGAGATGCTTGAGGAGAGCCAGAACCCCTATGGGCTGGAACCCGATATGCGCCTAGACTGGGCCGACTACACCGACTTGGAGGAGATACCGGAGAAGGATCAAGCGGACATTGCCTACTTCGTCGGCTGCACGACCGCGTTCAAAGGCGCCAATCACGAGGTTGCCTTCGCCATCGCATCCATCCTCAACAAGCTGAAGGAGAACTGGACCCTCCTCGGTGAGGACGAGTGGTGCTGCGGTAGCCCTCTGCTTCTGGCTGGAGACGAGCACGGCGTTAAGAAATTTGCAGAGCACAATGTTGAGGCCCTCAAGTCGAGGGGGGTGAAAACGGTAATCACAGGTTGCGCGGGCTGTTTCAGAGTCTTCAAGTGGGAGTATCCCAAGCTGCTTGGGTATAAGCCTGACTTCGAGGTGGTCCACGCAGTCGAGTTCCTGCGGGACAAGCTCGCCTCGGGTGAGCTGAACCCTGATCCTGCTAAGGAGAGGGTTGGCTACCACGACCCTTGTGAGCTAGCCCGGCTTGGAGGAGTCATAGATGCTCCGAGGGAGGCTCTCAAGTATCTGGCCTCTGATTATGTTGAGCTGCCGGAGAGCGGGATGGACGTCCGCTGTTGTGGAGGGGGGGGACTGCTCCAGGCGGTGAACAACGACCTGAGGATGGCTATCGTGAACCGGCGGCTTGGTCAGGCGAGGGAGCTTGGAGTCGAGATACTGACCTCGGGGTGCCCCTCCTGCAAGCTCGCCTTCGCGGACGGAGTAAGAGAATCGGACATCGAAATAGAAGTCTTGGACGTCATGGAGCTCGCAGCACGGCAGCTCGGACTCCTATAGGTGTCTCAGATGCTGAGCGTCTACGAGTACGGGGTTCTCCTCAAGCCCAAGGTCCTCCTCGCGATGCTTGCATTGTATGTCGCCTCTTTCTTCAGTTCCTACGCGGCAGCAGGTGGCGGACTAGTCGAAATGGATGTCTTCCTAGTTGGCTTCGTTGCCGTGGCAGCAGCCGTAAGCGGCGCAAATGCCCTCAACTGCTACATAGATAGGGACATCGACGCATTAATGACCAGGACCTTGGGCCGCCCCCTCGTCCAGGGCACAATAGGTCCCTCCAATGCCCTCACTTTCAGCATGTTACTCCTAGCCACCGCGTCTGTCATCTCCCTATACCTTGGCCCCATCCCCTTCCTCCTATTCTTGGAGGGAACCGGACTATACATCCTCCTCTACACAGTACTCCTGAAACGGAGGACTAAGCTGAACGTGCTGGCCACTGCGCCCAGTATCGCCGCCCCAGCCTGGTTCGGCTGGTACATGGGTGGAGCTCCCCTGTACCCTGTCGGCCTGTTGATGGGCATCATCGTGGCTATTTGGGGGCCTCTCCACCTCTGGAGTCTCGCCTACGCTTTCTCGAAGGACTACTCAAGGGTTGGGGTTCCTATGCTTCCATCCGTAGTATCTCCGAGGAAAGCGATCCAGGGTATCCTCGTGGCTCTCGTATTGCTGGTCTCCTCATCGTACCTCCTCGTTCCCTGGACGAGGTCGCCGGCTTATGCCATCGGGGTCTCCATCATAAACATACCCTTGATGGTCGTCGGTCTCAGGTTCTATCGGAAGGGGACGAATAGATCAGGGTGGCTGCTGTTCAAGCTGACGGCACCTTACATCATCGTCGTCCTGCTCTCCTTTTTTGTGGACCAGCTTCTGTTCGTCTGACCCAGGCAAGCAAAATCGTAATAAATTGCAGTGTACATCCTGTAGGTGAACTGGTGTATTAGAATGGTTAAGATAGAGGGTAACGATTTTCCCGA
This sequence comes from Candidatus Bathyarchaeota archaeon, assembly GCA_030670015.1. Lineage (GTDB taxonomy): Archaea > Thermoproteota > Bathyarchaeia > TCS64 > TCS64 > DAOVCM01. The sequence goes on along the minus strand of DAOVCM010000126.1, from coordinate 829 downwards.
GGATATCTACTATCACAGGGAGCACATGTGGGTCAAGATCGAGGACAACAAAGCACGCGTCGGATACAATGACTGGGCTCAGGAGGCGGCAGGGAAGCTGGTCAACCTGAACACACGAAAAGCTGGGAGGAAGGTGAAGGCCGGTAAGACCCTTGGCACCGTGGAGAGCGGTAAATGGGTCGGCCCCCTGAGGGCCCCGGTCACAGGCGAGATCGTTGAGCTGAATCAGGAGGTGCTGAAGACGCCCTCCATCATAAACGACGACCCATACGGAAAGGGTTGGATCGCCGTCATAGACGTGGAGAATTTAGACGCGGAGATCGGGGAATTAATAAAGGGCTCGGACAAGGAGGCGCTGGAGTCCTGGCTGAAGGAAGAGAAGGCTAAGCACGCCGTCTAAACCCATCACCCCTTTTTAGGCGGAGCCGACCGTGGAACGCTGGAGGCTGATAGACCTAGATTTCAGTGAGCCTCTTTTGGCTCAGACCTTCTACGAGGCTGTAGCCGAGGCTGTTCATAGGGGTATTTCCCCGAACACGCTGATACTGCTCCAGCCAGGCAGCCCCTACGCCTGCCTCGGGTATCACCAGGATCTGGAGAAGGAGATAGATCTAGACTTTTGCCGGGAGGCGGGGTTGCCAGTCATCAGGAGGAGTCAGGGCGGGGGTGCAACATATCTTGACCGCGACCAGGTCTTCTATCAAGTCATCTCGAAGGACAGCGGTGTGATTCCCCGGGACGTGGGAGAGATGTTCGAGAGGCTTCTCGCTGTGACCGTTGAGACATACCGTAGGCTGGGGGTGAAAGCCGAGTTCAAGCCCCTCAACGA
>DAOVCM010000071.1 GCA_030670015.1 Candidatus Bathyarchaeota archaeon | reverse complement strand
CTTACCGGGTAAGGGGCGCTCAAACTCCTTCGCCCTTTTGCGCCCCTTCTCGAAGAGGGAGCCTTCGGTACGTATCTCGGCGCTGCACTTTATCTGGTAGGACTTTCGAGCTTCCCTGTCCCAGCCCACCAGGGCTACGTTAGGGGTTGCTTCGATGTTCATCCGTGTCTTCTTCAAAAAGTTGTCCACCAATACCATGTTCTCGTCGTCGGCCCACCACCACATACCTACAAGAACGACGTTCGGTTTGCCTGAGGCGTCCGCCGTAGCCATAGGGATAATACGCTGCTTCTCGAAGACAGCCCTAACTTCTTCGGGAACTTTTACCATGCAATATACCCAGCCATCATTCTGGGATCGGCTATAAGTATAATTCTATAGTCTCTGAACGTCCTGGTGTCCCTTTTTAAACAGCTAGAACAGTTCAGGAAACGGAGATCCATATGGATGATTATGCTCTGGGGTTGCACAGGGACGCGGTTGTCATCGACACCCACTGCGACACCTTGAAATGTCTTTTGCCACAGTTCACGGGACGCAGGGGTTCAATGTGGGACGACAGATCTCAAATAGGGATGGGTGAGAGGTCAGCTCTCGGCCACGTTGATATTCCAAGGCTTTTTGAGGGAGGTGTAGACTGTCAGGTCTTCGCGATTTCCTCGGCTCGGGACAGGACGCCTCCCTACGCCCTACGGACCGCCTTAGAAATGATCGACAGCTTCTACGCCGAGTGTGAGAGGAACAGGGATAAAATACTGCCTGTCACCTCCCACGGTGGAATCATGAGAGCCGTCGAAGAGGGAAAGGTGGCTGCCATGCTCTCCATCGAGGGCGCTGATGTCATCGAGGGGCGGCTAGGCGTGCTCAGGGTCTTTCACCGTCTCGGTGTCAGGATGGTAGGTATAGTTCACAGCCTGAGGAACCTCCTGGCGGACGGAGTGTCTGATGCCCGTACTGGCGGCGGTCTCTCAGAGCTGGGGGTCCAGGTGGTGGAGGAGTTGGATCAACTAGGCGTTCTCATAGATGTGTCCCATCTGAGCGACGCCGGGTTCTGGGACCTGATGGATGTAGCGAAGGGACCCGTTATGGCCTCCCACTCGAACAGCAGGGTCATCTGCGACCATCCTAGGAACATGTCGGACGAGATGATTGAGGCCCTAGCGGACCGGGGAGGCGTGATGGGCATGAATTTCGCACCAGCCTTCGTCAATCCAACAAGTCCAACCGTTGAGACCCTCATCGACCACATAGACCACATAGTGGACCTTGTAGGCCCCAACCACGTTGGTCTTGGATCCGACTTTGACGGAATACCCTCGACACCCATCGGTCTCGAAGATGTCACTAAGATACAGAATATAACGGCGGAACTCGTAAAGAGAAACTATCTTGAAGAGGATATCAGGAAGATACTCGGCGGAAACCACCTCAGATTAATAAAAAAGGTCGTAGGCTGAACCAGAAAAAGGAGGGCTTACAGCCCTCTACGGACCTCGATGACCCCGCTCTTCATCACGAGGCTGATCTTGGACCTATCTTGAAGTACCTTTATATCCCTTAGGGGGTCGCCGTCCACAACGAGGATGTCAGCCCACTTCCCTCTTTGGATGGTCCCTGTCACCTCGCCGAGGCCGACGGCCTCAGCCCCGATCTTCGTTGCAGCCATCAAAGCCTCCATGGGCTTGAATCCGGCTTCGACCATGAGTTCAAGCTCCTTCGCGTTTTCGCCGTGCCTGTTAAAGGGAGTTCCTGCATCGGTGCCCGCGGCTACCTTGACTCCTCCTCTATGGGAGAGCATCATACTACGGGCTGGGTGTTCGGCGATCTGCTCAGCCTTCGCCATGGCGTACTCTGGTATACTGCTCTCCCTACCATGGGCGATGATGTTATGGCTGGCAGCAAGGGTGGGAATGTGAAAGACTCCTTTCTCCGACATGAGGGCTGTAACCTCCTCGTCCATAATAGTGCCATGCTCGATGGTCCTAACCCCGGCTATAACCGCGTTTCTTATGCCAGTCGTCCCGTGGGCATGAGACGCGACGCTCTTATCCACCGCCGCCGCCTCCTCAACGACAGCTCTGATCTCCTCAACGGTGAATTGCCGTGTGTCCACAGGGTCTGTAGGTGACATAACACCGCCACTGCTGCATATCTTAAGCCAGTCGGCGCCGTCCCTGATCTGCTCACGGGCGGCCTTCCTGACCTCGTCTGGACCATCTGCGATGCGGGACATGTGGCCGAAGCTGATTCCGCTGGGGAGATGGAAATCAGCGTGGCCACCGGTCTGGCTGATGATCTTCCCGCTAGTCACGATGTGAGGTCCTCTGGCGATGCCCATCCCGATGGCCCGCTTCAGGCTGATGGCGAACCCCATGACGGCACCCATATCCCTGACGGTGGTGAACCCCGCCTCTAGGGTGTTCAGGGCGTTCCGAGCTGCCATAAGCTGAATAAGCCCAAGCGGATGTTGGATCATGGATAGCATGCTTGGGTCACCGTTAGCGCAGAGATGGACATGCGCGTCGATGAGCCCCGGCAGTAAAGTCATACCTGAGACATCGATGATGTCTGTACCTTGGGGTAGGTCGATCCCTCTTCCAACCTCAGATATGACGTTTCCCTTGACTTGGACCGTGGCATCTTTCCGGGGTTTTTCCCCTGTTCCGTTGATGAGTGTACCGCCTGTTAACGCGATAATTTTCTCAGTGCTTTTCATATCAGGTAGAGTTATACCTAGTGCCTTAACATTTTTGTCATATTATTAGAAGTGGATGGAAGGTGTCATGTAGGGATTGGGGCTTGTGGAATCTTATCACTGAAATCCACTTTATCGCCTTTACCCATGTTTGTAAGCAAGTCCTTGATCGCGTGTCTTGCCTCGTCGACGCCTCTGGGCTCGTCTTTATAGCCGTGGAGCATATGCCACGCCCACTCGAGGGCTTCGAAGGCCCCGATCTGATAGTTAGACATATTTTATCCCCAGGGTCGGTTTTTCACTGATAGGTTAAAAGGTGTACGCAGATTAGCGCGAGTGAGAGGTGAGTGAAAGTAGGGCAGGTAACCTCTAAAAACATGTTACTACACAAGTTGTAGTGTGGAGTAAGCAGGGATGTTGGATATCAGGCTCATCAGGAAGAATTCTGAGATCGTCAGTCGGAATCTAGCGAGGAGGCAGGACCCAGAGAAGATTACTATTCTAATCAAGCTCATCGAGGACGATGCACTCTGGCGGGAGTGGATAACCCATGTGAATGCGCTGCGGAGGCGTAGGAACGAGATAAGCTCCGAGATAGGTAGGATGGTGGAGGCAGGAGAGGATGTGTCTGCACTGAGGAGGGAGGCCTCTGACATCCCAAAGATGATCGTGGATGCCGAGGTGGAAAGGGACACCTATGGGCGTCGGGTGCAGGAGGCGCTGATGAGATTGCCCAACCTACTCCATGAATCGGTGCCGTATGGTGTCGACGAGTCTGAGAACGTCGAGGTGAAACGATGGGGTACGGTGCCTGAATTTGATTTCGAGCCTCTGAGCCACGCTGAGATAGCATCCAACTTGGGAATCATTGACCTTGAGAGGGCGGCGAAGGTCTCCGGCTCTGGGTTTTACTACCTCAGGAACGAGCTGGCCCTGCTGGATAATGCGATCATGCGCTACGCCATCGATCACATGCTGGCTAAGGATTACGCCTTGGTTCAACCGCCGTACATGATCCGTAGGAAACCTTACGAGGGCGTGACGGACCTCGCCGACTTTGAGGATGTGATGTACAAGGTGGAGGGAGAGGACCTCTATCTCATCGCTACGAGCGAGCACGCGATGGCGGCGATGTTCATGGACGAGGTCCTACTGGCGAAAGACTTGCCTATCAAGCTGGTCGGGGTGAGCCCCTGCTTCCGCCGGGAGGTTGGCACCCACGGGAAGTACACGAAGGGGCTTTTCAGGGTACACCATTTCAACAAGGTGGAGCAGTTCATCTTCTCCCTTCCTGAACAGAGCTGGGAGCTGCACGAGGAGCTGCAGCGGAACTGCGAGGAGCTATATCAGGGGCTTGGGCTCCACTACAGGGTGGTCAATGTCTGCACCGGGGACATCGGGATCCTCGCGGCGAAGAAGTACGACATTGAGATCTGGATGGCCGACGGCGAGTTTCGCGAAATTGGGAGCAACAGCAATTGTACCGACTACCAGGCCCGGAGGCTGAATATCAGGTACCGGATGAAAGAGGGACAGTCACCAGTGGGGTTCGTTCACACCCTTAACAACACAGCTCTCGCAACGAGCCGGACCATGATCGCGATACTTGAGCAGTACCAGAAGGGGGATGGCACCGTCGTGGTACCCGAGGTCTTAGGGAAGTACATGAACGGTATGGAGCGCATCGAGGGCAACCTGAACCCTTTGAAGTTGTAACTCTCCCAGCGTGAGTAAGACGTTAGAATAGGGTTTAGATTACCGGACGTTGTAGATTTGGTCTACGGAAAGGCTTCTTAAATACGGTGAGAGAAGCCATGAAAATGTGGATGTAGAGGCGCTGAGGAAGGTCGTAGGATGGTTGAGAAACTGTTGTCAATGAGAGAGATCACCCAGCAAGATTATGAGGAATTTGTCAAGACTCATAAGGAGCTCATTTTCGGTGATAAAATAGGAAAAAAGGAAGTGGTTATCAAGATCGGAGAAAAATGGCGTATATCGAAGTACGGGCCTAAAAGCTTTGAGATGGAGGGAACCACTGTATGGTCATTTCCAAGGAGAGGGAGTTGGGCTACTCATAAAGGGAACTATCGTGGTAACTGGCCGCCCCAGGTGGCTAGAAATATCATCCTGAGATACTCTGAACCCGGTGAATGGGTGCTCGACCAGATGGTTGGATCAGGAACCACCCTGATAGAGTGTAAGCTCCTTGGGAGGAACGGAATCGGAATAGATGTGAACGCTAGCTGCGGTTACCTCACACGAGATAGACTCAATTTTACATTTCAAGCCTTGGATTACCCGGAGACAGTTCAGCGGACATACCTCGGGGATGCTAGAAATCTCAATGAAATCAAGGACAAGTCAGTTGATCTCATCGCGACTCATCCACCGTACGCGAGCATCATACCTTACTCGAAGAACAAGGAAGAGGGAGATCTATCACAGGTTCACCGTGTGAGTGAATATGTTGTAGAAATGAAGAAGGTGGCTGAAGAGAGCTACCGTGTGCTCAAACCAGGTAGGTACTGTGCTATTCTTGTGGGAGACACGAGGAGAAACAAGCATTACGTTCCTATAGCTTTCAGGGTTATGCAGGCCTTCTTGGAGAGCGGATTCATTCTTAAAGAAGATGTAGTGAAGCATCAGTGGAGATGCAAAGCCACGCCCTTCTGGTTGAAGAGATCTGTTGAATATAACTTTCTGTTACTAATGCATGAAAATTTATTCATCTTCAGAAAGCCACAGGAAGATGAGAGCCTGAAAAAATTTCAGGAAAGTATGAAGTGGTGGTAGAGAAACATCGTTCAAGGCCTATGTTCTCAGTCCAGTGCGCGCCAGTTGGAAACCGCTTATTTTCTACAGTGTGCGCGTGCTCCCTATGGTTTATGTTTCTTTAGGTTTGAAGTATTT
>DAOVCM010000138.1 GCA_030670015.1 Candidatus Bathyarchaeota archaeon | reverse complement strand
TCCAATCATCCCGGCGTACGTCTGTTCTATGGGCGCGCCCATGGGGAAGTTGATGAGGAACCAGACGAGCATCCCCGCCACAAGTAGGTACGTCCCGGCCTTCTTCAGGAAGAGGACTCCTCTCTCCCACATGTGGACCACCGACCCGTGGAAGGTTGGAGCCCTGTAGGGAGGAAGCTCCATGATAAAGGGAGCAGGTTCTCCCCTGAGGAGTGTCTTCCTAAGCAGGAAGGCAATCACGACGGCTAGAACCATGCCGAGTAGATACATGGACCAGACGATTCCACTCGCTTGCGTCGGGCTCCAGAAGGCGCCGGCGACGAGGATGTAGACGGGGAGGCGGGCCCCACATGACATCAATGGATTCACCAGCATGGTTACTAGCCTGTCATTCTCTCCCTCGATGCTCCTGCAGGCCATGATCCCGGGAACATTGCATCCGAATCCCAGCAACATAGGTATGAAGGACCTGCCATGGAGGCCCAGCTTGTACATTATCCTGTCCACGACGAAGGCGGCGCGGGCCAGGTATCCGCTGTCCTCCAGTATGGAGATGCCGAGGAATGTGAAGAATATGGGTGGTACGAACACCAGCACTCCACCCAATCCGCCGATGACGCCGTCGACGATGAGCGACGCAATGAGTTCGTTACCCATCCACGTGAACAGGCCTCCCAGCCACCCCATGAACGCCTCTACGAGGGTCATGTAGACTCCTGAAGTCTCTATGGCGAAGGTGAACAACATCCACATGAAGGAGAGGAAGACGGGGATCCCGAGCCACTTGTCCAAGAAAACCTTGTCGAGCATGTCGCTGCTGCTCCACTTTCTCATACCCCTCACGAGGCTCGTCTCAAGTATTTCGCTGATGATCTCGTATCTCTTGTCCGCCAGGACTATTTCGGGGTCTTCGCCCAATACGTCTTGTGCGCTCATGCTATCGCCTCTAGGACCTCGCCTTCAACCGTGCTCCCATTGATCTTCTCCAGGATGTCCTCATCCTTCTCAAGGAGCTTGATAGCCATCCACCTTGCTGGATACTTCTCGGCTAGGCTTGTGTCCTTGTTGATGATGCGAATTATTGAGTCAACGAGCTTCTCGATCTTCACGCCGTAGGTTATCTTCGTCTCCGTAACGCCTTTCCTCTTCACGGCCTCCAGAATTGCGTCCTTGAGCCGATCCATGCCCTGCTTCTTCGTCGCCACGATGGGGATTACGGGGGCGCCTATTCGTTCGGATAGATTCTCGACATCTATCTCGTAGCCCTTCTCCTCCGCGATGTCCATCATGTTCAGGGCAACCACGACGTTGGTGTTCAGCTCAAGCAGCAACAAGGTTAGGTAGAGGTTCCTCTCAAGGTTGGAGGCGTCTACGATGTTAACTACTACGTCGGGCTTCTCCTCGACTATGAAGTTTCTTGCGATAAGCTCGTCCACTGCCCTGGCAGTCAGGCTGTATGTCCCCGGCAGGTCGACGACATCTATCTCGATTCCTCCGTGGGAGAACCTGCCAGTTTTCTTGTCAACCGTCTTTCCGGGCCAGTTCCCTACATGCTGTCTGGCGCCTGGAACCATATTATTGAAGACCACGCTCTTGCCCACGTTCGGGTTTCCTATCAAAGCCACGGTGTACGGCAATTCAGTTCTCCTCCACAACTATTTTCATGGTTACCCCTCTGCCGAGAGCTACCCTGCTGTCCTTCACCTCGACCATGACCGGCCCGGGTCTGTGGTTCTTGATCATTCTAACCTTATCTCCGACGTTGAACCCCATCTCCGCCAGCCGCCTACATAAGCCTCTGCCGCCATGGACCTCCACGACGGTCGCTTGAGTTCCCTCCGGCAGCATTATGAGGGGCATTCTCATCTTTTCGACCTCTAACAATTGCGTATGCTGCGTTAGCAGGCTTTCATCATTCACTATATTGAATCCTCCAGCTCTACGTAGATGTTGTCGGCTTCCCTCTTCCTTAGGCTGAGGTTGTAGTCTCTGATCTCCAGCTCCACAGGGTCACCGAGGGGAGCCCTGCGTATCAAGACGACTTTGGTTCCTCGTACCACTCCCATGTCCATTATTCTGCGTCTCGTTGAGCTACTTCCAACAATTTTGACCACGACACCCGTATCGCCGGGCTCGAGTTCGCTCAGCTTCTTATCCATCTGCCACACCTTACCAAATTTTAGGCTATCCTAAATTATTACAGGTTAGGTAGAGATATATCATCCCCAAAATAAGATAGGAAAATGATAGGTAAGACTAATAATATTAGATTATATAGAATTCACCCTATCTTCGTTGTTTAATCCTATGAAAACGTGTTTATCTTTAAAATTATTGACACACATGGTAAGTTCTAATTGAGATTTAAGAGTTGACTTCAGTTTGGTCTATCAGCTTCATCAGAGAACTTCTTGAACATCTCCATCCATCTAGAGACCATACGGGGTCGTTCCTTGTGACTGGTAATGAACTCGACGAAATTTTTAAACTGAATAATATTCATGGGATCCAGCTGATTTTCGAGAAGGTGAGCGTCCTTGATAGCTATATCTTCGGGTACAAAGATGATCTCAAGGAAACGTTTGAAAGTATCATGTCTATTACGTATCGCTGTAGCGGTCTCCCGTCCCTCCGGCGTTAAGACGACACCTCCATATTTTTCATAGACAACCATCTTCTTTTTGTCTAATTTTTTCATCATCTCGACAGCAGAGGGGGGGCTCACCTCAACCTTGTAGGCGATATCACGTATCCGTGCGTATCCCTTGGTTTTAGTAATCTCAAGAATTGCTCTTAGATAGTCTTCCTCGCGGTCTGTAAGCTCACCCATAGAATCAAAATATTTAGGCACGCCTAAATTTAAAGTTGTTCTTGGAAAATTGCGCATACATTCAGCGTGTGCATATTTTTAAAAAAAAAGATTATTATGCTAATTTAAACACAAACCCACGCGGGATACAGCCTAGAGAGAACAGTCATCATACTTTTTGCTTGAGAATTAGAAGGCTCTGAAAAAAACTTGTAGAGGGGGTAGGTCCATACTCTCGTTTAGACTCTCAAGTTCAGAGTTATAAGTAAACCATATTCTCTAGAATTATTGCGTACGTTGCTCTTACTTCATCATACTCTTAGTAAGAGAAGTGAAAAACTCATTTTGATTCGGTGAAGCAGCTTAATATTGCATCCTAGGCAAGTTCGCTAGCGATTACACCTATTTCGATCTCACTAAGAGAACTGCCTTCAACCTCCGCCGAGTGTATTCATCTGGAGGAGGTTATAGCATACGAGACGGTGATGACCGTGCTGGCGTCGGGGAAGCAGCAAGGCCGCGATCTATCCCAGACACGGTGAAACCCTGACCCAAGAATAGGCCAAGAGCTAAACACATACTAAAAAGTAAGCAGGTTTAATCGCTTCACCTAAAAACCTCGGCAACATCATCTTGGATGAACCATCAAAGGGGCTATGTTTCTGCCTTAACTAGAAACTCGTGGATGTCATCGGCAAATTTAACCTCAGAGTCGTCTACCGGCTCATACCCGACAACATTTCTCGCGTTAGCGATACTCCAAATCTTCCTAGCGTTATCTGAAGTACCAAAGAAGATCTGATAAGGTACACCGTACCGGTTTTCGATGTTAGGTGCATCAATAGACCTGCAGAACAACTGTTGCAGGTCTCTCTCACTGATATACGCCGCAAGATCCCGTTTATACCCCTCAGGATCACCTTGAAACTCTTCAACCCTGATCTCCCTCGGAGCACTGATCCGTATCTGAACCACACCCATCTTGCGGCCCAAGGATCCGCACGCATAGAGGTAACCCTCTTTTTCATAGGCGATCTTGGACCACCCATAGTGACTGTCCGCCAAGGGGTCTGTGTCAGGGTAAACGATGTCCAGTTCTTTCCGGTTGAGTAGCTCCTCGTACCAGTGGACCGCGCG
>DAOVCM010000133.1 GCA_030670015.1 Candidatus Bathyarchaeota archaeon | reverse complement strand
GATGTCCCGGACCGCTGTGAGGCCGAGTAGCTGGGAGCGTCCTTGAACGCCCAGGCCGCAGATACCGGCAGTTTTCGAGTCCTTTCTTGAGAGGTATTTGATGCCTACGGCTCCGGCGGCTCCTGTCCTAAGGGCGGTGATTTAGGTGCCGTCCATGATCGCGAGGGGCTCGCCTTTAGAGGGGTCGTTGAGGATGATACGGGCGATGACTGCCGGTAAGCCGTGGTTTTTAGGGTTGCCCGGGTGGACAGTAACCACCTTAAGCCCGGCGGCGTCGATGCCATGTATGTAAGCCGGCATAGCGATGAGGACGCCGTTGTATTTCTCGAAGTGGAGGTATACTCTGGGTGGCATCTCGATGTGGCCGAGGCCCATCTCCCTGAAGCCGCTCTCGACGGCCTCGATTGTGCTACCCATGTCCAGCACGGACTTTACCTCTTCTTGAGTCAGGTATAGAGTCATAATTATCTCCTAGACGAATAGGAGTCTTAGTAATTTAATAGATTACTGCTTGAAATTCTTTTTCACGCGCGCAAAGGCGTAATAGAATGTAGACATACGCCTTGTATGTCTTGACTTTTCCCTTATTTTTCGGGATTTAGGTCTGAGCTCTGGGCTCCCTGAGGTCCGTCCGAACAGGACCGTGATGTGTAGTCCCAGCGACAAGTTCGACGAGTGCCTCAAGCGTATCTGACGCTCTCCTGAAATTCAAGAATCCCGGTTGGGGGTATGCAGGTTCATCGCGCGTGCGCGGCGGAGACTCATCTTCCGGAACTCTTGTACTCACATCAGATCATGCTCTCGCGAAGGGCCATACGCTGTTTCTCGGTCATGCGGTTAGGGTTTTCGTCGTCGAAAATGAGCTGTGCGGGGTCCAGGTATTCAACCTCAGGGATTTCTACCTCTACAAGTGACATTTTTAGTCCTCACGAATGTTTAATGGCCAGCTGCTTTGTACGCCGCAGACGGTGAGTCGGTCTCTTCTGAGCTATTTGCCATGTCTGTCGTAGCCTTTGGATCAGGTTTAGGCCTAACCCCTTTTTTCCATTATTGGAAACTTTTCCTAAAAATGGGAAATTGTATCTCCTTTTTTACTTATAATGGGAAATGTTCTCCAAATTCGTTAGAGAAGGCTTATATCTGAATTATATTATGAAACAATCAGGAAGATAGGGGTACTGATGAAGGGAAAGGTATTGGGCTGGCTCGCCGTTGCCGCTGCAATACTCATTAGCTCATATGCCATTTCCAAGTTCCTATTCCTCATGAACAGCTTCACGTCGGGCTAACCCTCACGATACTTCGGTTTGTTCGAGCAAAGATAGATGTACCCCTACACTGTAGTTTGAAACTGGCATTCGCGTGGGATATCTCCTGTCACCTGTGGCTGTGGGTTCTACCTTAGGGTGAGGAGGTACATGATGAGGCTGATGATGCTGGTGGAGAGGAATATTGCTCCTATGAAGAGGTTGCGCAGGCTGTCTATCTTCTCCTCGACCGTGTGGAATTTCTCCTCCATGGTCTGCCGGTAAGCCATGCAGAGTTCCTGGGTTACGTGTCCTGGGTTGTCTCCTTCTCCGTCACTCATATCTTAACCTGCTGTAGGCTGCCCTGGTCGCGGCTGTCCGATAACACCTCGCCCTTCAGTATGTCCTCAATGAGCATCCAGTAGACCGTGCCGAACCTAGCTCTCACCGCCCTCGCGATCTCTGAGTGGTTGAGGATGTTGACGCTCTCAACCTTCTTGCGGTCCTTGTGGGCGTTGGTGCTGATGAACCGTGAGATGAAGCGCCTCATTTTCCCTCTCATACGGGAGCCTCTGCCTTGTTTTCGTCCAACCATTGAGAATATCCTCTAGCAAAGCCGATCCACCGGATTTTTCGCCGAGGACCTGGGCTATTGACCGAGGTAACTGAAGAGCTTGACGAACCTGGGCGGAATGTCAGGGGCGTCATCTAAGAAGAGTCCGTAACCAAACCAGTAGACCTCCACTTGGTAGGGTGTCAATGTGGCGTAGACCATGAGGAGGAGGCCTATCCAGAAGTGGTGAGGAAGTCGAGGGCTGCTCCGATGAGCTTCTGCCTCATCAGTCCGTAACCTTTGAACCAATCTGTTTTCTTGACGGTTTGATCCAATTGTTTACCGAGGGCCCTGCCGAACATGAACCCTATTATTGTCCATGTAACCTGCAGTAAGGTGATAGGAACGGGAAGAGTTAGCGGCATTGGCCCTCTGCCTCTCTAAAAAAGTAAGGACATTCAGCGTTTAAATGGGCAGTGTAATTATGGAGAATTTAATTACTCTGAGACAACCACTTACGAAGCGCTCGGCTCTCTAATTAATATAGATTTGTGATACAGTAAATATTTATGGTTTTACGGTTTCATCGTTCCAACGATAGTGATGACCAGCATTCTCCACGATGAGCCTCTGGAAGCCGTCCCGACGCCTCACGTTGACGACGTGTCTCAGGGTGTCATCCGGGTGCTGCACGTGGACGACGAGTCCGACCAGAGGATGATGGTCAAGCTGTTTCTCGAGAGGAACGACCCAGTACTACAGGTAGAATCAGCCGCCTCTCCGGATGAGGCACTTCGCATGTTGGAGATCCAGGTCTTCAGCTGTATCGTCTCTGACTACGTGATGCTTGGGAGGAATGGCATAGATCTTGCACGCATAGTCAGGGAGACAAGTACTGCTCCCTTCATCTTGTATACGGGTCAGGGAAGCGAGGAGGTAGCCTCAGCCGCGTTCGCCGCCGGCGTGGACGACTACCTGAGGAAGGAGATAGACCCCCGCCACTACGAGGTGCTCGCGAAGCGCGTCAGGACGGCGGTGGAGAAGAGAAGGGCGGAGGAGGCAATGAAGAATCTCTTCAAGCCGTTCCATACGACGAAACAAAAAGGTTTAGGGCTGGGCTTGGCCTACTGCAAGCGTGCTGTGAAGGCCCACGGTGGCGCCATCACCGTTGAATCCAAGATCGGAGAGGGAACGACCTTCACCGTCACCTTACCCATGAAAAATACGGGTGTGAAAACTTGACCAGTCAAAGAGACAAGTCAAAGCATGCACACGCAGGTGAGGGTAGCATAGCCAAAGAAGAAAAACGGGTTTTACTGGTTGACGACGACAAGATGTTGGTCGAGTCCTTCAAGTCGATACTTGAGGGAGAAGGCTACATCGTCGAGAAGGCCATGACAGGGCAGCAGGCATTGGAGAGGGCCTCAAAACAATGCTTCGACTTGGCCATAATGGATATTGTGCTCCCGGACATAAGGGGAGACAAAGTCGCCATTAAATTAAAGAAACAAAATGAGAAAATGGGTTTAATCTTTATAACCGGCTATCCCTCCTTCCAAAGCTGCATTGACGCACTCAACATCGGTGTAACCGAGATACTACTGAAACCAATATCACCAGCTGAATTATTATGTTCCACCCGAAAAGCCCTTTCAAAGGTAGAAACCTAAGAGGAAGGGCACACACAAGTTCTTCGCACGTGGAGCGCTCCAGATATAGCCTATGGGAAAGGCCGATGCTAAAGGAGATGTTCAGCATAGACGAGTGCTTAATGTACGAGACTAACATATCCTCGTAGCTTTTGGTCTGGGTGCTGCTACTCGTTTGATCTCTGTGATACTGAGGTAATCCCATTTATAGGTGAGCTCAATCACGTCACACTCAAGATTATCGCAGAACCACCTGTGATCCCTGAAAGCCTCCCTCCTCATCCGCCCCCCACAGCCGGGACAGTAGACCACACGGTCAACCCCACTCACAGGTAAACCTCCGCAGAACCTTCATTCCTAGCTCGTTTCCTCGTTGAAACCCAGTGCGGAAGACAGTAGAATTTAATCGTCTTAGGCGGTATGAAGACACCTGTATCGTTTTTCAGAAGGATGCCGCAGTAACTACATTTCCTCACTAGGTCTGCACTATCTACATTAACTACACTGGATCTAGCTGAAACACTAGAAACACTAGTTTCACTGGTTCCCCTACGTGGTGAACGGCTCGCCTCCCATGAAGACCCGGGATATCTCAGAGTAGAGCCTGTTGAAGCCCAGAT
>DAOVCM010000111.1 GCA_030670015.1 Candidatus Bathyarchaeota archaeon | reverse complement strand
TACGCAGGTTTGAGTAATATTGCGTGGGGGCTGGTGGCGATCGTAGGCTCCCTCATGGTTAGCTACACGAGGTCAAGGGCTGAAGCTTCTGAAGTTAGGATGGCTGCTGTGGGACTGGCGGAGAGGGCGGAGAGAATGCTGTTCCTAGCTGCAGTCACCTTCGCCGCTTACTTCCGATTGGAGATTCTAGGCTGGGGCATAATAATTTTAGCTATCTTATCTCACTTCACCGTACTACAGCGGGTTGCGCACTTTTACGAAAAAACTAGGGGCTAGATTATCATCTACGCCGCCTGGGCCGAGTTTTCCTCTCATCCTTGCTTCTGACCTTGACGACGCCCCTGTGAACAGCGCAGCTGATGCAGAGGTACTTGGTCGTCCTGGTGCGTGCGATCTGAGCCCCCTGCTGCCGGAGCTCTTTGAAGAGTCTTGAGTCTACGAGGGATGTGTACCTTGTGATCCTCTTCGCCTTGTCTCTGGGAACTTGTGCTCCACAGAAGCTGCACTGCACCGTACCGGAGCGCCCCTTTCCGCCTTTGGAGCGTCCACCGCTGCTTCTCTTCTTAGGCATACTCGAATCTCACAACATTTGTGTAGAGCCAACCTATAAATCCTCTGAGAAATGAACACGAGATAATCGTGAGCACGCTGATCTCTCCCTAGATCCTGAACATTCCTCAAGAATCGACTCAATAATATCTGAGTAGAAGGTGAAGGCTATCTTCTCATATCCTTTCCTCGTTAGATGGACGCCGTCACTAGAGTAAGCCTCCATCAATCTTCCAGACTTGTCTGACGTAGCTCTGAAAAGGTCAACGACAGGGATTTTGCTTTTCCCACAATGCTCCTTGATTAAGCTGTTAAGCTTGATGATAGCAGGTATGATGTGGTCAAAGCCCAGAACCGATGTAACAGTGCAAGCTATAGGGTTAGCCCCTACTCCCCTTGTCCTTTCAAATATTAGATTCAGGTTCAACATAATTTCCTCAGGAGCTCTCATTCCGAAGATGTCGTTGATTCCACCCCAGATAATAACATAGTCAAGACTCTCCTGAGCAACTTGTTCATCAAACCTCCGCAACATACCCCGCGTAGTATCCCCATTAACCCCCCGATTAACGATTGATACCTTGAGATGATTAAACCCCTTGTTTGACAATTTATCGCTGAGAATTTCTTTGAGAAACTCTGTGTAGGGAAACCAGTATACATGAGGTTGGACTAAGTTGTAAGGGATGAAACCGACGGTGAGGCTGTTACCGAGAGCCACGAATTTAAGCTTGAGGCAATCCTTCATAAGATACTCTCCGTAGAGTTAGCCTACTCATCCTGAGGACCTTGTACGGTTTGGCCATGTATAAGGTCTGGGCCCGCACGCCTCGGTACAAGGACTTTTATAGCGAAGTCTGTTCCTCAAACATTTTCTCTAAAAGTTTCAAAGCGGCGGATTTTGCACCTATCTCCGCGTCAAAAAGTGTATCAGCTGAACCAATCAAGATCACATCACCATCACACGGCTTCAGGTTACTTAGAACAAAGTCCTCTGTTAAAGAGTCGAGCTCCAACTCCACACCAGGCATCTGGAGCTGATCTCCTTTATACACTAAGGTGGTTGCGCCTCTCGCCCCTGCAATCAGTGCAGCATCCCTCTGCTCAACGCCCCTCGAAACCTTCTCCGCAGCACCCTTAACTAGGACTGCATAGTTCTTTGAGCCAACAGTTATTGAAGTTTCAGGAAACTCGCACGTCAAGAACCTCTCCTCCAGCTCCTTGAAGATCTCTGTACCTTTCGAAGTGAGCCTCATGCCCTCACGGCTGGCTTCAACGAGACCATATCCCTTCAAGCGCCTGATCATCGTTCGGACTATTCCCTCTCCCAGTCTCAGCTCCTTTGATAGTTTTTGCCTGCCAATTCCCAACCCAGATCCTATCAAATCTAAAGCCATCAGCACATGCGCTTTCGAATACCCTGGAGACCTGCCAGGGGCAACCTTCTCAACTATCTCATAAATGAACCCAAGAGCGCTCAAGCCTCTATCCCTCCCTGATTATTATACCTTCAACGATGTATTTAATGAAAAAATGGAATTAAAAGGATGAGTACACCCAGGATACGATATCACCGTTGTGAAGCACCCAACTGTCACACCCAACAGGTCCAAACTCCCATGTTCCTGAGTCCACATCAAAGTAGTTCCACAGCCAATACGTGTTTAGATCACCACCGACATCCTCAATCTTATCGACAAAAGTTCCCAACTCACTGGTTGAATAGTCAACGGATACAACGACCTGAGTAGCCGTTAACAGGTTGGCGTCCAGCGGCACCCTCGTGTTATTGTACCATTCGATGGTTCCCTCTCCATAGTCGATCTTAATGTTGACACGCATGGTGAGATCCTCAATATCCTCGAGAAGGGCCTCGTAATCCGTCTGCAACTGCTGGGCCCGGGATAGATAGTTCACAGCTAAGTAGGATGCTCCAATCGTCGTGCAAAGCAGGGCTGCAGCGACCCACATCCACATGTTCCTATATTTTGTCATTGGTAATACCTTCTGGTAAGATGCGGCCTATCGCTGTAACCAGGGGTGACGCTCCGATGAAAAAGAATGCTGTGTTGGATACTTCATGGGCGATGGCAAAGGGTATCCCCGAGACCAGCGTAATTGACAGCGGTATGCCCACGCTCAAGCCGGAGACGACGTTTGTCATGAGATCGTAGACAAATGTGAGCAGGAACCCAATGATCCCGAACTTCACGTTGTCAGAAAAATTCACCCCCACAGTGCCCATCTTTCTCGCTCCGATCAACCCACCGACAACGCCGTAGAGGCTCTCCCCCACGGAGGTGACGACGAGAATAGGCAGGGAGAATCCATACGGATTCAGAGTACCGTAGACCATCCAGGTCAAGACACCCACACTTGCACCAATGAGAGGGCCGAAGACGAACCCTGAGACGAAAACTATAAGGTCCATGAACTTAACGTTGACGACCCCTATCAACAAGTAGTTAGTAGCAATACATGTAGCCGTCAAGATGGAGATGATGCCAACACGCTGAGATGAGCGCCCCACCTTGATACCCAAGACCGCAACCTTAATGGATGGATTAACCATCCAATAAATAAGTATTCCCCCTCCAAGACTCATCCCGAACCCAACCAATTATTAAACATACAAGAAAACTCTTGAGTACACGACTATCCGACCAAAGCTCTGTGCGAAGCATGGTAGAATACTATACTGCTCCAGACGTGAAGAAACGTATCGATGACATCATCAACCTCTTACTCTTCGACCACATCCGCCCCAGATCCGTTTATTGTGTCCGAAGCAGGGGGTCCCGTGCAAGAAGGACCATCGCAAGGATCCACGGTCTAGGTAAAATCTGGCAGATAGTAGGACTGAAGCCTTCATACATCATAGAGGTCATCGCTGAGAGATTTGACAACCTGTCGAATGAAGATCAGGACAGAACCCTCATCCACGAACTTCTCCATAGTCCCCACGGCTTTGGAGGCGGTTTCAGACCCCACAAAGGTTATGTCGACAAAGAACTCGTAGAGACCTGGCACCGCCGGTACAGGCAGAAAAAGGAACAGTAGCACTTAGCCTCAATTCAACACCACATTTCCAGCCGCGAGCGCAGACACAGCCCTGTACAATCCGGAAAGACATATCTCTCGAACATCTTAAAGAGGAGATGGAAAAAGGACAACGAATCACACTCTGAATCAGGTTCCACTTGAGAAACACACGCCAAATCAACAACTAACATAACTTCGTGCGGTCGCCGTACGGAACACGGTCGGAACAGTATCCAATAAAACTCAAAAGGCGTAAGAAACACAAGCCAACATAAAAAAGGAAGATGAAAAATCCGCCTCCCACGACATATTCCTGAGGGGGGAGGGGGGGTATCACAGCGCGCACAAGCCATTCACGCCATGTACTACGATTCAGAGGCTCAGCCTAATGGGGCGAGAAACAATCCCTCCATATATTTCAACATCTACGATATGCTGGATAACCATGTTCCAGAAGCCGAATTAACCGTGAGAGTCTCAAGTGGCGGATAGGGACGATAGATTACGCAAGCACACCCTCTAAGATTAATTAATATCGTCACATTAATTCAGTCGAGTATTATTATGGAGAGCTGTTCTCCTTTTCCGTTGTAAATTGCTGTCGTCTCTTCAATGTAAGGATACGCAAAGATCATCATTATCCGACCATAGAAATTGTGCAGGTCTTGAGTTGAGGGTGTCCACCTTCCCGAGGGATGAGAGTGGGCCGTTCCCATAATGGAGAAATCTATTGGGAGCATGTAAGCTGGGAACTGGGCAAATCCTCTCCCGGCTGAGGCGAAAGGCGGTAGTAGGAACTCTTCTATCACGATGTCACCGTGGTTCAACTTGCCGCGTAGAAGAAGGATGACCTCCTGGGGATGCATCTCGCT
>DAOVCM010000129.1 GCA_030670015.1 Candidatus Bathyarchaeota archaeon | reverse complement strand
TCATGGGCGAATTTGATGCGGGTGAGCTGGTCATCATTAGGGATGTGAGGCACAGGAAAGCGCTCGCTGTGTGTCTTACGCTACTCTCCTCCGGTGAGATGAGATCTGTTAAGAAGGGGAAAGTTCTCAGGAACCTTCACTGTGTTGGAGACCGCCTTTGGAATGTGTTGAAATAGGTGTATGTGGAAAGTTCTAATATAGGTGGTTCCACGGTATCCGACATTACAATCTTGCTTACCTGTTCCTCTACCTATGAACCCGGTGCTTATCGAGAGAACGAGGGTTGTCACAGATAAAAGACAGCCAAGAGTATAGCGAAGAGAATGAAGACAACGGATATGGAGAGCATTGAGACTGTGAACAGCGTCCACCATACGCCGAAGCGTTCTCGTCCCTTACGATGGCTCTGTAGAAAGTCGTCTATAATACTCGACGCTTTTTCTCTAATCTTCTTAGCCATTCTTTAAACTCCTTCTGAATGTTATCCTTATACGCCGTTCCTCGCATAAAGTTTATCTCGTTGAGGGGGTTTTTAGGAGAATCTGGTGATTATAGTGGGCATGCTTGATGACATAAGGATCCTCGACTTCAGTCATGTATATTTTGGGCCTTACACCACGATGGTCCTCGGTGACATGGGCGCCGACGTGATCAAGGTTGAGCCACCCTGGGGCGAAGTCGCGAGATTATACCCTCCCCTCTTTGGCGGAATGAGCACCGTGTTTCTATACCTTGATAGGAACAAGAGGGGGATAACTCTGAACTTGAAAAACCCGAAGGCCGTGGAGATAGCCTTGACGCTGGCGGAGAAGAGCGATGTTGTGGTGGAGAATTTTAAGAGGGGTACCATGGATAAGCTTGGTCTAGGGTACGAGGACGTCCGAAAGGTCAGGCCTGACATCATCTACGCCTCCCTGAGCGGTTTCGGCCTTACGGGGCCGTACATGTCTCGCCCTAGCTTCGCGCCCATCGCCTCGGCGATGTCCGGGTGGTTTCGGCTGACAGGAGATATCGCTGACCCTGAGGGCCCTCCCCTTAGACCGTCAGATTGGCACGGTGACTTGGATCCTGGGCTGTGGGGTGTCATCGCCATACTGGGCGCCATCCGTCACAGGGATATGACGAGTGAGGGACAGGTCGTCGATGTAGCCCAGCTAGACTGCATGATAGCTCAGACAGGTGTCACTGTCACCCGTTACACGATGAGCGGGGAGCTTCCCTGGCAGGCCAGTCAGAAGTACATGGGCCTAAGCACATTCGGCATGTTCGAAGCCACGGACGGTTGGGTTTACATCGCCTCTGACCCACACATGATGCCCCGTCTTCTCAGGGGAATGGGCGTCGAAACCCTTGAGAAGATAGAGGAGCTGAAGGAGTGGGTCGCATCTCGGAATGTGAGGGACATCGTCGAGCGCCTCACCGCTGTCTCTGTCCCAGTGGCTCCTGTTTACCAGGTCGACAAGATGCTGGAGGACCCCCATGTGAAGGCCAGGGGGGTCATACAGTCCGTAGAGCATCCATCAGCTGGCACCGTGAAGTCTCCAGGGTTCCCAGTCAAACTGAGTAAGACGCCTGGGACCATTAGGAGGGCTGCTCCTCAGCTTGGGCAGCATAACGAGGAGGTTTTAACCCAGCTCCTCGGGTACACGAGGGAACAGGTAGCCGACCTCAGGAAGGACGGCGTTATCACCTAGCCCTCTAAACCATTAAAAACCCTCACACTTATCCATAACTTGATCTCAATGCCTGACTTCTCCATGCAGCGGGAGCAGATGGTTCAACGTTACAGGAGGGCTGGCTACATCAAGTCAGAGAATATGATCAGAGCGATGCTCCGGGTTCGCCGTGAGGAGTTCATGGAGCCCGCTTACATCAAGCACGCCTATATGGACCAGCCTTTTCCGATACCCGGAGATGGACGGCAGACCATCTCTGCGCCGTACATGTACCCGGTATTCTATGAGCCTCTAGAGTTGAAGGATGGGGAGAAGGTTCTGGAGGTGGGAGCTGGCTCGGGATATGGCGCAGCCCTCGCCCGGGAACTCGTCGGACAGGCTGGGCTTGTTGTCTCCGTCGAGATCAACGCCATCACTTATCGCTTTGCCAGTGCGAACCTGAACAGGACTGGGTACGACGATGTTGTGCTCGTGCTCGGCGACGGCTCGCTGGGTCATCCAGATGAGGCTCCGTACGATGCGATATGCATAACTGCAGCGTGCCCTGAGATTCCTCAGCCCCTTGTGGATCAGCTGAAGGTATCTGGGCGGCTTATGGCGCCTGTCGGCGGTAGCCACAGCCTCTTTGGTCAGGATCTCGTGTTGCTGGAGAAGGATGGGAAGGGCCGCTTGAGGAGAAGTACTTTGATGAAGGTGTCTTATGTTCCTCTCACGGGGGAGTACGGCTGGGGCCGGAGGTATCGACCTTGATATCTGTTTTAAGGTGTGAAGAACACTTCTACGGTGATGGATGTTGAAGGCTGGGGTTGTCTCTAGGACAGATAAGCCTGAGGCTGTGGCTGTTGCCCGTGAGATCGTGGAACACCTAGAGTCTAGGGGAGTCGTTGTCTACGTGGAGACAGATACCGCCCTCACCATGGAGACGCCGGGGAGGAACACCGACCTTGGGGAGATGGACACAGACTTCGTAGTGACCGTGGGGGGAGATGGCACCATCCTTCGGACGGCCATGCTCATGCAGGAACCCGATACCCCTATTCTCGGTGTTAACATGGGGAGCAGGGGATTCCTCACTGAGGTGTTCCCCGAAGACATAGTTGGAGCCTTGGACAGGGTGATCGAGGGTGCCTACGACATCGAGGAGTGTATCAAACTCTCGTCCAGAAGCCTGAATCTGGAGGGAACCTTCTCCGACTCGCTCAACGAGGTGCTTATAGCATCGTCTCTCCCATCGAAGACACTGGACATGCGTCTGAGCGTCGACGGTGATCAAATTTTAGACATCCAAGCCGATGGCGCCATAGTCGCGACGCCTACTGGCTCGACGGCTTACAACCTCTCGGCAGGAGGCTCAATACTGTCGCCTGAGATTGATGCCATGATCCTCAGCACTATCTGCCCCTACAGTTACTTCAGGAGCATTGTTGTTCCTGCTTCCAGCCGTGTTACTGTCGAGCTTCTCAAGCCTAAGGTAAACGCCCTCATCATCATCGACGGCAGGGAGTATACGGCTTTGAAGCCAGGTTCCTCCGTTGAGGTCTGGAGAAGTAATCACATGACCCGGTTCATAAGGTTCAAGTCCTTCTACAATAGGTTAGAGAGGCGGCTTGTGTTCCGACGGGTTAGATGAGGAGTTGGAGATCGGGAGGGGAAGTCCTTCGCTCGTGGCTTTCAAAAGTTTTCCTGGGGGTAGGGTTGTTTGAGAAGCGTGCTTCTACTTGACACCTCGGCCTTTATAGTGGGTTATGAGGTTGTGGATGTGGACATGGAGCATTACACGGTTCCCGCCGTGGGTGATGAACTAAGGGAGGGAGCTTTTCCAAGGCTCAGATATGATAATGCGGTTCACAGCGAACGTCTCAGGGTGGTGAGTCCTGACCCGAGATTCGTATTCGAGGTCAAGAACGCTGCAGCTAAGATGGGTGAGGAGGGCGTCCTCTCCGAGACGGACGTTCAGCTTCTAGCCCTAGGGCTCCATCTGAGGGATGAAGGGTTCGAGCCAATTGTAGTATCCGATGATTACTCCGTTCAGAACATCGCTGACAGCATGGAATTGGGTTTCAAGAGCCTGGCCACACAGGGTATCAGAAGGAGGTTCGAGTGGGTCACATATTGTCCCGGTTGCCATAGAACCTTTCGTGCCCCTCAGGTCGAGAATGTTTGCCCAGTCTGTGGCACAGGGTTGAAGAGGAAGCCCGGGAAGAAGGTGAAGGCGACTGGGTGGGTTGCTTCTTCAGGTTTAGATCAGAAGGATGAAGGCGTTTAACCCCCTGGCACCATTATCTCAACGCGCGTGTGTCATATGACCCCCCTCCCCCCTATTTTAGAATGTCTCGGGAGGGTGGTTATTCCGGTCTATTTCCTGGTTTGGCCTGTGTTTCTTACGCCTTTTGAATATTGTTGGATACTGTTCCGACTGTGTTCCGCACAGCAACCGCATATGATAGCGGTGGATT
>DAOVCM010000146.1 GCA_030670015.1 Candidatus Bathyarchaeota archaeon | reverse complement strand
TTGCCGGTCACCCCTGTGGGGTTGGTTATGAGACCCACATTGGAGGAGCCGATGTGCTTATCTGGGTTCTTTAACAGGATGTCAACGCCAACACTCACTCCCTGCCTCATCGAGCAATCCTCCCATAGGCTTCACCAATGGTCTCCCAAACCGCGCCTGGGTCATTCGCTTCCAAGATGCTTCCCTCCCCGCCTCTATAGGGCCATGCGAAAATGGAGTGGATGCCCAGCTCATCAGCTATACTCACCGCATCCCCGATCTCTGACTCCCGGCCACTTGGCACGCGGAAGGCCTGAAGCCAGAGCTGGGAACGCTTTCCAAGCCTTTCTACAAGTTCCACTACTCTTTTACCGGTTGTTCTGAAGAATTCCAAGCCACTGTTCCTATCCATTCCGGCGTGGAACCAGTAGGGATCAGTGGCGAGGACATCGACTTCCTGGATTGATGCTATTCTCTCCCAGTTAGTGATACCTATGAGTGGGCTCTGGGTTGGGAGGAGGCAAACGATGATATCTAGGTCGGAGTCCGCTTCCTTAACGGTTTGCGAGAGCTCGGTTAGGAAGCTGACGGCCTTCCGCTCCCTAAAAGCGATAACGTCCGGCGTCAGTTCTCTCGGCATCGTTCCTCTCATCTCTTCCATGTAGAGATTTATACATGTGGGGCATCGGCAGGCCCAGTCAGGGTCGTACCAGTTGGCATAATGGGGCTCGTCCCAGAAGAAGCCGTCTACCTCTGTCTCGTGAGCTATCTCCTTTATGCTTCGTTTGAGATAGTCCTGGAATTCCTCGTTGTTGAGGCAGACTGCGTTGTAGATTTTCCCCGAGGTGGCGTGCTGTCTGTGCTCGGGGCCTCTCATGAGAAAGAGGCTTGGCGGCTCCCCTGCCAGCGTCTTACCCCATCCCCATAGATCGACGTATACTTTCAATCCTCGGTCGTGTGCAGAGGTTGTTAACCCTGCGACGTTCTTTCTCCAAAACCACCAGTTGAACTCGGATACTGCTAGGAGGACAGCGTTGCAGTTATGCTCTAGCATCTCGTCGAAGTCATGTTCTGCCCTATCGGGATACATCACGCCATAGTATGATACACCACGTTCGGGAATCACTCAGATCGCCCCCTATTTATGAAAAATCGTCTCAGTGAGCCGTTGACCTTCTTCAGAATGCGCTTGGATTCCTCAATGTTCACATCTAACATTGCCATGACAATTGCGACTTTTACGTCGCCCTCAGCGGATTTCAACACATCTGCTGCTTTCTCAGGCTCTACGTCTGCGACTATTCCCACGATTTGAATCAGTCTTTCCTTTAATTTCTGGCTTGTTGGCTGTACTCCTATCATGTATCCGTCGAAGACCTTACCAAGTTTGATCATCGCTGCGGTCGTCAGCATGTTGAGGACCAGTTTCTGGGCTGTCCCTGCCTTCAACCTGGTAGACCCTGCTACTACTTCAGGACCAACATCTACGACAATTGGTACATCAACATGATCTTTGACTGATGCTTGAGGGTTGCAGGTGATGATGACCGTCTTCGCGCCCACTATTTTCGCCGTCTGTAGAGCACCGATGACAAATGGAGTCCTCCCGGAAGCCGATATAGCTATTAAAATATCACCCTCAGTGATTCCACGTCCTTCCAGCATCCTCCCTCCGGCTGACTCGTCGTCCTCCGCCTCCTCAACTGAGCGGAACACAGCGTTAGAACCACCTGCAATAACCGACTGAAACAACTGGGGTGGAACCCCGAAGGTGGGAGGCATCTCCGCTGCCTCAATTACACCCAGCCGACCGCTGGTCCCTGCTCCCACAAAGAAGACGCGACCCTCCTCCGATATGGTGGCCACTACGGCTTCAACGGCATCTGCGATGTAATGTATCTGATCGGAGACGGCCTTTGGAACCCTCTGGTCCTCTGAGTTGATTATCCTTAGGATCTCCTCGACCGATTTCTCGTCGATCCCGACAGAAAGAGGGTTCCTCTCCTCCGTGGTTCTCCCCATCAACTATCCTCCTTTAGATTATAGTGGGATGTTTCAACGCGCCCAAGGAGCCCTTCATCTACTTTGACTCCAAGCTTCTGAAGCGCAATGAGGGCGGAGCCAATTGCTGGTTCGAAGCGAGGTGAATCAATGCGGCATTCGACTACCCTCTGGTTCACAACATCCTCAAAGGAGGTTCTCAGCGGTCCACCGAGGTTGAACACTCCGCCCGTGAGAGCTATAGTAAACTCACCTCTGAGCTTTAATCTGTGAATAACTGATAAGGCTGCGATGCCCAGTTCCTTACCTGCCTCCTCCAGAATCTTGATCGCTGTTTTATCTCCCTCAGAGGCTGCTTCGCATACAAGTGTTGCTAAATTCGCAATTTCCTTGATATCCATCCCCCCTATGTAGATGCGATCGATGAGTTCACTCATGTCCTCCAGCCCTAGGGCGATCCTCAGTTTTCCGATCAAGCTGGTGTTGGGACTCCGACCGTCGTAGGCTCTCAGGGCTGCTGTTAAAGCCTTTCTGCCTATGTCGTATCCGCTTCCTTCGTCACCTAGCATCCAGCCCCAGCCGCCCGCCCTAGCGGTCTCACCTTTCTCATTGACTCCGTAGGCTATCGACCCTGTTCCCGCAATGACGACAACACCTGGACGGCAACCGGTTGCCCCAGCCAACGCGGCCTCCGCGTCGGAGATAATGCTGAGCTGGCCTACACTTAGGTCTGAGAGCTTCTCTCTAAGGGCTTCACGTCCTGAAGTTCTATCTGTACCCGCGATGCCCATGCAGGCAGCTTGGAACTGTCTGATACCACATCGTCGGGAGGCCTCATCGACAGCCTCGATGATGGCTTCCGCTGCCGTCCCAGCTCCGACGGTTAAGGGGTTCGATGGGCCTCCGGAGCCCTTGGCCAGAAGCCTGCCTGAGACATGAGCGATCACACACCTCGTTCCCGAGCCTCCGCCGTCGATCCCAAGGACGTATCTTATGCCCTCAACCAAACTAGCATCCCTGAACCTGAAGTAGGCTGGATGGTGTTTAAAAACTGTGAGAAGGGGCAATCTCCGCTTCTTTGATCTCAGGTCCATGACCAAGAGCCCACTTGGAGATGAGGCTAAGATGGTCGGCGTACCTCCGATCTAGAAGCCAGTAATGGCACCAGTCGTCTCGGCTCCGTATACCACGGCCTAGTGCTTGGTTCGCCGCCCGGAAGGCATCCATAGTGTACCACCTTTGGCCAAGACCCTGACTCCGCCTGTTATGGTAGCTAATCTGAGCTCGAATCAGAGGGTCGCCGTAGTTGGCGTAGGGAACGCCTACGAGGAAGATGCCTCGGGCCTGCTCCCCTGGAAAGTTGGATCCCTCGGCATTCCGGCCCCGGAAGACGCAGCAGAGCACCGCACCTTGGGCTGTGACGGCTGAACGCTTGTATCTTGTTACGACCTCCCTGTTTGTGCCGGCGTTATTCCCCTCAATGTAAAGAGGCTTCCCGCCGAGGTGGAGCCTGCCCCGCCGTGTTTCGATGATCTCGTTGACGCCCCAAGTGTCGAGGCAGGTGTGCATGAACTTTCGTTGAGGAAAGAAGAGTAGGGCACCATTGGATACATCGTTGAGCTCGGAGGCGATGCTCCTCCCGATACTGAGGATCATGTCGTGGCTCCTCTCTCTGTACGTTGTGGTGACACTGGGGTCGATGACCATTCTTATGTTCTTTGGGTCCTGTATGGGCGGGTATGCTCTCTTCTCGGCATCTTCAAGCCCTACAACCTCAGCGAACAGGTCAAGTGGTGAGATTGTCCCTGACATGATGAGGACTCCCTCTGCTTCCT
>DAOVCM010000002.1 GCA_030670015.1 Candidatus Bathyarchaeota archaeon | reverse complement strand
TCTGAGGATAGTCCAAGAACTACAACGTTCTGCTAGTTCGTGGTATCTTCACTCAATCCCTCACACAACTTGTTCAGAGCTTTATTTGCCTCAATATCATCACTTTGGGGGCTACACCCTTCATACTCAGTTCGGTTCTGGCGGTAGGATCTGCGTAAGCGCTATCATCTAAATGCCCGTAGGGTGGCTTTCCGACAGTATAGTATGTGAACCCTGTACTGGTTTTTATCATCCCGATAATCGTAAATGCATTTATGAGGATCCCCCTTTAAGCAACGATCCCTGACACCCTAAATAAAGACTAAGCTAACTTGTTTGGAAGTCACAAAAAAAATCCTTTCTTCAAAGTACATATGTAATCAGGTAAGTGGTGGGCCGGGCCGGACTTGAACCGGCGACCTCTGCCTCGTAAAGGCAGCGTCCTGCCATGCTGGACTACCGGCCCCGTTAACTTGCTACACAGCCAACTTTTTTTACTTCAGGAATCTGCTACGATGAGTTCGTCTATCTCGGTGTGGAGGGCTCTAAGGCGGTCCAGGGATGGGTGGTTCCTGCCAAGCTCCTCGGCGAATTTCTCGACTGTGAACTCGATATCAACCTCTCTGTCTCCTTCGACGAGTTTGTCGGCGTATGTGACGATCTTCTCCTCAAGCGTCTCCGGGACATAGTCTGCTTTTGGTAGACCGATCCTCTCCGCCTCGTCTCGGGGAATGCCTGCGCCGATGTGTCTCTCTATGATCCTTGAGAGGGGTTCTGGGAGACCCATTTCGCGGGTTATTCTTCCACCGATTACGCCGTGTTCCACACTGTGGGTTCTGCTTCTTCCGATGTCGTGCATCAGTGCCCCAATCTCAACTAGATCCAGGTCGACTTCAAACCCCTTTTCGACGAAGCTGTTAGCTATCCTCATTGCGATCTTTGTGACCCTTTGGCAGTGTTCAATGACACC
The DNA here is from genome assembly GCA_030670015.1 of Candidatus Bathyarchaeota archaeon. GTDB lineage: Archaea > Thermoproteota > Bathyarchaeia > TCS64 > TCS64 > DAOVCM01. The sequence continues at coordinate 18,394 of DAOVCM010000002.1, read as the reverse complement.
CATACTGCAGCCGACTTCATGCATGATAGTGAGGGCTTCCTCTCTCTCAGGAAGACTCAACCTTTGAGTTCCCCCTCTATCTTCTCTATCTTTCTCTCAAGGAAGATGACAGCTGACTCGTTGTCTATGGGCTTCATGGGTTCGCCGCAGACGGGGCAGTGAAAGACTGTATCCATGGCATCCTCGAAGGTAACATTCGGACACGTGGGATTATCGCAGTGGTAGAACTCGTGCTGGCGCTCGAACTCCAGCCGACTCTGCAGCTTCTTGAGGATCTTCTGCTTCATGCCCGTGATATAAGCCTCGATTAGCCTTGACTGAAGACTCCACTGGAAGATGAACCAGCCTGTCTCCTTATCCCTGAAGCGGCGTGAAGTGACGATACTGTGATTGTAGAACGAGTAGAGAATCTTCCGGACAATGTTTATCTGGATTTCCGTTTTCTCAACCAGCTCCTCGACTGTGATCTCCTCCACCTCCCTGAGGATGTCGATGATCTCCACGCCCTCCTCCCCCCCGAGGATCAAAGCTATCTGGTTAAGGGTCTCGTCGCTGACGCTGCTGTACAAAGCTCCAAACTACTCCAATACACATACTAGATCACATCAGCATGACTTAAATCTTTAAACCTTGGGAGAGAATTCTTTCACCTTCTTTCCCCGTTCCTGAGGTACAACCCTCAGCCTCGAATCCTCGAAAACTTTCTCAAACTCCCTGCCCTCGAATAACTCGTGGAGGAAGACAGCGAGGGCGCTCACCTCCGAATGGGGCTGAGAAGTCACCGCGACATTCCAATCAACCATGCCATAGATATCACCCGGGACCTTTTTCCCCCCGACTACAACAAGTATGTCCGACGGGTCATCCCTGATATCCGGGATAACACGCTGCAGAGGCAAACCATACATCGTTAGGTGTACCACCTTTCCACCTCTTTTCCACCTTGAAATAGACCCTCTCCAGTCATCATTAAACTCGATGCTGAATTGTCCACCCCAGTTGAGGACGACATCGTTCACAGTCTCCTCAAGGGAGGGATCCTTCACACCTGTATAGGTTGCCCCCGAGGCCCCGAAAGCACGGGCTGCGAGAAACAGGTGGGTTGTGACCCGCTTATCCCGTGTAGGACGGTGACCGAGCCTTAGAACGTGGACTGCCATGCCAACACATATGAGGGATGCCTTACTTTTGTTTTTTTAAAACTCCCAGGGGGAGGTTGCATCGTTTCAAGGAGAGAGATCATTTCGATGTTGATAAATCCAGAGCTATCTACTCGTTTCCTGAATAATTGACAGGAGATATCCTGAGGTTGACTGAATGGTATGCTATAATTCATCGTGCAAAGATGAAGCGTGTCTTGTGTAAGTATTTAAAGTTCAGATTCGTAAAAGATAAAGAGACATGAGTAATAGTTAAATTGGTGATGTTTTGGAGAGTAAGATCAAGTTCCCCCTTATCGTGGTCAACCTTAAGACCTATGTGGAGGCTATGGGGGAGAGAGCGGTCAAGCTGGCGGCCATCGCTGAGACTGTCTCTAAGCGGACTGGTGTATGTATCGCTGTTGCACCTCAAACCGTAGACCTACGCTCTGTCATTGCGTCTACTAAGACCCCGGTCTTCTCTCAGCACATTGATTCAGTTGGGTACGGTAAATACACTGGTCACACACTTCCTGAGGCTATCGCGGACTCGGGTTGCGTGGGCACGCTCATCAGTCATTCAGAGAGGAGGTTGGGACTTGACTTAATAGAGGCTAGTGTTGAGAGGGCGAGAGAAGTGGGACTCCTCCAAGTGGTTTGTGTGGATACCGTTGAAAAAGGGCGGGCTGTGGCGCCATTCAAGCCGAACATCATAGCTATTGAGCCGCCTGAGCTGATAGGAACTGGGACGCCTGTGTCGAAAGCCCGACCTGAAGTCGTCTCGGGTGCAGTTGAAGCCGTTCAGAGCCTTGATCCCAATATAAAGGTGCTCTGTGGTGCCGGCATCACAAGCGGTGAGGATGTAGCCTCAGCTCTGAAGCTAGGTGCGGAGGGGGTGCTGGTGGCAAGCGGTGTTGTGAAGGCCGACGATCCCTACTCGAAGCTCCTCGAACTGGCTGAGGCTGTTAGTCTTTGATCTCTATCAGTTAAGGGAGTCTATGATGGATCCCACAAGCGCCTTATGTTCCTCGATGAGATCGCTCACCCTCTCAGAGTTTTCAGCTTCAGCGTAGAGTCTGAAGACAGGTTCTGTACCACTTGGCCTGATAAGGATCCAGCTCCCGTCTGGATACCAAAGCTTGAGGCCGTCGATTGTTTCCACCCTAGGGGCGTCAACTGATGTACGTAACGCTTCCAGCAACCTCTCCTTCAACTCGTGGGGGCATGGCACCTTGTCCTTAATCTGTGCGTATTGGGGTAGCTCGCCGAACAGTTCAGATAAAGGTCGTTTGGACTTGGCCATTATCTCCAGCACGAGAGCCAGAGCCATGGATCCGTCGCGAACCTGTAGATGTGGTCCGTACATGATACCTCCGTTTTCCTCGCCCCCCAGCATGATACCTTTCCCTATCATCAATCGTGAGACGTCAACACTACCAACAGGGGTCCAAATAACCTGACCTCCGCCTGCGGTCACCACATCATCAATAACCCGGGATGAACTAACTGGCGTAGCCACACTCGCCCCAGGGTTTTTAGCCATGAACTCCTTGGCGACCAAAGCGAACGACCTGTCACCCCAATGAACCTCTGTTTTCTCGTCGATGAAGATGGAACGGTCGCCATCACCGTCAAAGGCGACGCCTACATCGGCTTCCGAAGCTTCCACGAGGATCCTGAGGCCGTCTAAATTTTCAGGTCTGGGCTCGGACTCCCTGCTTGGAAATCGACCGTCAATGTTAACGTTGATTGTGTAGACTTTACACCCGAGGTTTCGGGCTATTTCCGGGGCTGTCAGGGCTGTAACTCCGTTACCAGGGTCTATGGCAACCCTCAAACCGGCCTCACCTACTAACCTGCTATCAACGTGGGAAAGGATTGACTCATTATATGGTTGGATGGCCACCCGCTTTTCGATCGTTCCTATTTTGTCCCACACACTGAGTTGGGGGCCTCCGCTGAAGATCAGATCCTCTATTTCTGTTTCCTGCTGTCTGGAGACCTCTAGACCGTCATCAGCCATCACTTTTAATCCGTTAAACTCTGGTGGATTGTGGGATGCTGTCACCATCAGCCCACCGTCCAGTTTGAAGTGCTTTACCGAGAACTGGAGAGCTGGTGTCGGGAGAATACCCACATCGAGGACACTACATCCTACTGATAGGAGGCCGCTGATCGAGGCGCTCCTGAACATTGGGCTGCTTGTCCTGCCGTCCCTGCCAAGTGCGATCTTTTTACCTAGGTAGGCTCCACAAGCCGCTGCGATGTTGGTGACCTTCTCCACGGTTAGCTCCTTGTTGACAACCCCTCGGACCCCATTGGTGCCGAAGAGCCGCCCCATCACATCACCTGGCGGGGTTGAAGGATGCTCTCTGACACGGTTTTAGAGGGGCATATAGTTACGCCCTGGGTGATGGTCACGCCGTCGGTGATGGTGACGTAGTCGCCTATCAGGCTGCCGGACTCCACCTTCACCCACTTCTCCAAGGTCGCGTTCTCCCCTATGATTGCGTTCTTAACTGATGAGTAGTCACCAATGGTTGTGCCTTGGAAGATGATGGAATTCTCTATCCTGCATCCCTGGCCAACGTGGACGTGATCTGAGATGGAGGTGTTGGGTCCAATGACAGAGTTTGCGCCCACCCTAACGCCGGTCCCGATACTTGAAGGCTCCAGAATCTCCGCCGACTCATCTACAGCATCTCTCTCTCCCATTGTAACTTCTCTGTGGCTTTCGAGGATAAGTCTGTTCGCCTCAAGGTAAGCCTCAGGAACACCAATGTCAACCCAGAAACCATGAGCCTCGAACCCGTAAAGCTTCCCCTCCTCAGCGAGAATGGGAAAAACCTCCTTCTCCGTGGAGACCTTGCGCCCATCAGGGATATAATCGAGGACATCCTTCTCGACAACATAAATCCCCGCGTTGATCAGGTTGCTGGGTGCTTCCCCCTTTTCAGGTTTTTCTACAAACCTGAGGACATGGCCCTCCGCGTCAAGCTCAACGGCTCCGTAACGACTAGGATCAGGAACACGTATGAGGGCTATTGTAGCGAGACCGCCCTTCTCCTTATGGTACTCGACAAGACGCCTATAATTTATGTTTGAGATTATGTCCCCGTTAAGCACCAGGAAGGGGTCGCCATCGGTCAGCAGGTCTGCCGCCTTTTTGATGGGCCCTCCCGTACCTAGAGGTCTCTCCTCACGGGAATAGATGATGCCGAGATCGAACTTTGTGGGGCCATAATAGCGTACCAGTGCCTCCGCCATGTAGTTGACCGCGAGGATAATTGTGTCCACACCTCCATCAGCGAGCCTTCTCAGGGTCCAGTCGAGAAGAGCCTGGTTCGCCAAGGGGAAGAGCATTTTAGGACGGGTGCAGCTCAGCGGCCTCAGTCTTGTGCCGAACCCCCCCGCCAGAATGAGGGCCTTCAATCAAATCACCGCATGTATTCAAGGCATAAAGAAGTGTTTAAGAAGCTTTTGCGCTATTCGAGCAGGAAACTCAGCTTTTCTCCTAGACCTTCGGTCTCAAATCTCTCGTACCTTTCCAGTGAGCCGAGGTCGTACCAGAAGGCGTTGCTGATGTATGCTCGGACGGGCATACCTTTATCGATGAAGTGTGGGACGACATCACCCATCAGGTCAAAGGACTTTTTACGGTCCTCAACGTAAAGACGGTCCATCTCCATAAGCGCAGTGCCTCTCAGGACGAGTATACCGATGCTCACAGGTTCTTCCAGTTCAGGTTTCTCGTGGAATCTTGCTATTAGGCCGTCTTTGACCTCAGCCGTCCCTACCCGAACCTTGAAGCCGTGTGCCAGAGCGATGGTTGCATTCACATCGCACTTCAAGTGCTGGGAGACCATCTCTCTCAGGTCCAGGTTGGAGAGTATGTCACCGTAATAGACAATGAGGCAGTCGTCCTTCGAGATGACGCCCTGGCGATAGGCGTTCACGAGGGCGTTAGCGCTGCCCTTGAACTCCGGTCTGTCAAGAACATACTGGAGGTTGACGTCGAACCGGTCGCCATTGCCGAAGTAGTTCTTAACCTGCTGGTGCTTGTAGCCGACAAGGAGTATGATGTCGTTTATCTTGTGATGTGCGAAGAGACGGATGATGTACTCAAGGACCGGCTTCTGCTCGTCGCCCACTGGGATCATGGACTTCTGGAAGTAGTATGTGAGGGGGCGAAACCTTGTACCTTCACCCCCCGCGAGGATAACTCCTTTGAGCTTAGGCTCAGGCAATGGTTACTCCTCCCTTGCTAGGATCATTAATCCGCCTATGATCACTATGGTTATGCCGATGGGGGTAAACATCTGGGGGCTTATTACCTCGACATCAGCCTGGAACGAGAAGTATGCAAGTACTAGGCCTAGAGCAAATAGTATGGCTCCGAATATGTTGGTGGCGAGCTTTGTAAGGGTGAGGCTCTCTTCTCTGGACATTGGGCACCAATCTATTCTTCTGCGTGCATATATAAAATTGAGACGCCTTCAGACTGCCTCCAGCTTAGCTGGGAGGTACTCGTCCACGATGTATGTTAGGCCATAACGGCTGAAGGCCTCCAGCTCCGCCTTCTTCCCAATCTTAAGGAAGATGTCGATCTCCCTCTGCCAGATGTCGCCCTTGTACCGGGGATCAGTTTTCAACTCCTTGAGCCTCTTTAAGTCGTTGTCTGTTAGGTTCTCCGTCGGAAGCTTGTAGTCGAGTATGTCCGTTGCCCAGACGCCGATCCACTTCCCCTCCGGGGTGGCAAGGCCCCGTAGGTGGGCTGCGTTTGCGGAGCCTGAGATGATGACCATAGCGATGTGGATGCCCCAAGGGTCACCGTCTGTGAAGATATAGACTGGCAGCCCGTGATTCTTGTTGAGTCTGTGTATGATGTTCCGGGTGGATCTCGGTGACTGGCCGGCGGTGTGTATGAGGAGAGCGTTGAACTTGTCGTGGGCCTTCTCCTCTACGAGCCTTGTGAACATGGCGCCTTTCTCTATTACCAGCACCTTGTCAGCTGACGTCTCCACAAACTCAGAACTCGTTACCGCAGGTCCTATCATTACGCCGTCCGGGTGGTCTGTCAGGTTCATCCGCCGCCCCTCGTAACCGGGGACGGTGTACTCGATGGTGAGATCGCCGAAGATGGCGCTCCGCTCCTCAGGGAAGATGTTAAAGTCCTCACGGGGCCTGTTCAGCGCTACCTCCAGGTCGGTGATGATGCCGTCTGATTCTGACTGGCCTTTGAACTCGATGTCCGCCTGTCCCCGAGCCGAGTAGTAGACCTCCCTCAACGTGCTTGTCTTTCGGAGGTGGACGAGTTCACGGGCGAACCACGCTGTCCACACCATCTGTGTGAAGGGGCGTATGTGTCTGATATTTCGGGAGTGTCGTCGTATGGTACGGCTGCCGAGGATGTACTGACCCAGCTCGGGATCGTAGACTATGTTGTCCGTCGACCTGCTTTGCATCATGATCCACGGGAACTCCCGGTTCTGGATCTGGCTGTAGATGATGTTCCCTATTTGCTTGAGGGAGGCATCTGTTGATTCCCTCCGCCTCTCTGACGCTCTAACTGTTCTCTCCGACAAGGGTAGGCATCTCCTTAATCTTTCTCTCCACCTCAGGTATGCTCGCGCTCACAGCCTTGAGGAGGGGCTCTATATCTGGTTGCTCCTCTCTGTCTGAGAGTTTTGCGGAGAACTCTGCGATCTTGGGAAGGTACTTTCCGAAGATGTCGAGCCTCCTCCTCTCATGGGCGATACGGATGCTACGGGAAATGTAGAGCCTTAGGTTGCGAGCTGCGTTTCTGATAGCGTTACCGACCTCCCTCTCCACCTCAGGCTGATCGGCCATATACTCCTTACCCACGGTCTTGTAGGGTATCTTCGTCGAGCAGACATGGACCGCGATGACAAGGGACGTATCCCCAAAGACCTTGTAGGTGCTCCAGTTGATGTTCCTGTTGATCGCCTTCCACACGACGCCGCTGGACTCGTCGAAGAGCAGTGGGATCCTGTTGGCAAAGCGAATGATGGTGATACCTCCCTTAAACTGCTTGGATATGGATTTACCATAGGCTATCGCGACCTCAACGATGAACGGGTAGCCTAGGTAGGTGGAGGGCTTTCTCGTTACCACCTTAAGGAAGTCGTCCTCCGTCAGCTTAAGCTCCTTCCTGATGCCTGTCTCAAGGAGTTCTTCACCTATCGGGGAGAGGCAGCTCGGGTCAGGGCGCTTGAAGTCGGAGTATTTACGGGCCGCCCTAACCAATTTTACAATGTCCTCGGGCTTGAGGGAGCTTGGCTTGGTCTTAGGGTTGATGTCCGCCGATTTGAGAAATTTCTCAGCGGACGTCTGGCGGACGCCTTGAAAGTGTTCAATCATGAAAGTCTTCATGTTCCTCGTCTTGGTGATAGAGATAAACCTTCGGAATGCCTCGACATCTACGCCGTGGGGGTGTGGGTTCACAGCACTTGGCAACGGAGGCATCTTCTCAGTCCCCCTTTCGAACCTGAAAAGTCGTCCCCTCGGGTCGACAAAGGTGATGCTAGCGAAAGGGTTGACCATGGCGGTCTGTTTGATGTACTCAATGAGCCTGCTCTTTATCCGGCTGTAGTCTCCCTCCAGCTGCAGCTGGACAACGGTTCCCCTCCACGCCTTCTTGTTTTTCGTAACAGTGTGACCGAGGATGAGGGGCCTATTGTGTTCAATATCGATCATCATCTCGTACTCATGGATGTCTCCGCCGATGCTAGAGACGATCGTGACGGGCTCGTGGGTCGTGATCTGCCCGTAGAGGATGGTAATCGTGCCGCCGAGGCCAAAGGTGCCCCTCGCCTGCTTCAGGATGTACTTTGAGCCGTAGAATACTTTACCGAAGCAGTTTGGGATTTGATCAGAGGGAAGGCCTGTGCCATTATCCTCGATCCTCAACATGTAGATGTTGGAACCAGTCTCCGATGCGGCAAGCTCTGTGAGGCGTAGGTAGATGTCCGGTGGGACCCGCTGGACCTCGCATGCGTCCAGCGAGTTCTCCAGAAGCTCACGGACAGCGGAGTATATTGCCCGGCTCGGGTTGCTGAAGCCAGCGATCTCCCTGTTACGGTAGAAAAAGTCTGACGGACTTATTGATTGGTATACGACCTGGGTCATTTTTACATCAACTCAGCTTGGTCTTGGGCTTGGGGCCCTCGTACCATATTACACTCCTCTCCTTTTTCATTTTCCGCCTGTACGCATAGAGAAAGTTCCAGACTGTCTTATGAAATGCTCCCTTAACCAGCATCATGATGGCATCCCCAGCGACTCTAAGACCCTCATCGTTACCGATTATTCCAATAGTGTAGCCGTATACGCTGATCCGGGTCTCGGTCAGCTCCTCCAAGAGAGCCCTTGAACGACCATCTTTCCCTATGATACGGCCCTTGACCCTGTTCAACGCGTTCCTCGAGTTTCCGACGAAGCTGGTGAGATCTAAGATGTGGAGGTCGAAGCCCTCGTTTGCCAGTATCTCTGCCCTTCGTGGGCTGAAGCCTCGACCGATGGCTTTTATGATGTTGCGGACGGAGAAGATGACAGATACATCCTCCGCCCCTTGGTTGAGAACGACCTCCACCGAACCGGACTGGCTCTCCACGTTCAAAGTGACGCCGTAGCTGTCCTCAATTCGCTTCTTCACCTTTCCCTTTGGGCCTATAAGGACGCCTACTCTGTCGAGCGGGATCTTAAGATAAGTTTTCTGATTCACCCTTTATCCACAGCTCCATTTTGCTGGCGTCAAATACCTCCACTCCCAGCCTTTTGAAATATGTGTTGACATTAGCTATGTCCCTTTGGAGAAGGGATTCAGCCAGTGGGTGAGTGCTGAGGAGGGCCTGTGAAACATCGAAAATTACTGGCACATCCTCCCACACCATGACGTTATACTCGCTCAGGTCCCCATGGACAAGTTTCGACTTTGTGAAAAGTAGTCTCATGTCATTAAGCAGTTTTATGTAGAAATCATCTGGGTCAATTGGATCTACCTCCCTCAACAAGGGGGCTGGGATTCCGTCTTCCCCGATGAAGGTCATCACAAGGATGTTCCTGTGAAATGCGATGGGCCTAGGGGCGTTGACCCCCGCCTCCTCAACGAGCTGGAGATTCTTGTATTCTTTCTGAGTCCATGTGTAGATGATGCTGCGGGGAGATTTGCTCACCCTTTTAAACCGGCGGTCGCCTTTAATGTACTTTATCATACCCCGTCTAAAATCGGATGTGGAAGTGTAATAGATCTTTATAGCGAGCTCGACACCCTTCGGATCTTGGCCCCAGTATACACGGGCTTCCTTACCGGACTTGATAACGCCGTAGATCCGGTCTATTACCTTCTTGCGTATGAGCTTGTAGACGCCTTCAAGGGTGAGACGGTCGAATACCTCCTCAATGACCTTGAACTCCTCCTGATCCTTATCGAGCATGAGGGATTCTTCTTCATACCGTCTCTGAATAGCATCAGCTTTCTTCTCGATACGTTCAGGCGTTGACACGAGATGCACCTACCTTGGCTACTCGATTTTTAGAATGCCCTCCTTTCTGAGCTGGTCAACCTGACTATGGGTGTACCTCCAGAAGATCTCCCCTCTCTCATCGCCTTGGAAGTCCCACGGCGAGACCAGAACGATGTCCCCTTCACGGATCCACATCCTGCGCTTCATCTTCCCCCGGATCCGGGCGATGCGGTTGTGACCATCTTGACATTTAACATGAACCCTGTCATACCCCAGCATCTTCTGTACCACACAAAGGACGTCGTTCTCTGATGGATAGATCGTACTCCTCAGGTTGCGCTCGTTGAGGACCTTCTTTTTTCCCATTTATTTATCTCTTCTTCCATAAAGAGGGTGTGGAACCTTAAAAATCATTTCTATATAAATTAAACCTACAAAGCTGTTTTTAACATAATATCGTTAATTATTTCGGATTTAAAGCGTTTTTGTTACCATATTTCAGAAAAACGTGCTGGGACCTCTCAACCAAGGAAACTAGAGTAGGACCAGTACTTTGCTCCCAATGGACACACCCTCAGAAGTCACTTCAGAGTTATAAGCATAGACTTCTACACCTCTCCGTGCCGCCCCTCTGAGTGTTTCAGAGAACTTTGGATCTGTAAACTCGTTAGACGTGAAGGCTTTGGCATCGGGCCTCTGAATAAGGAAAAAAATTGCGGCTCGTCCCTCAGCTAGGCCTCTTATCAGGGTTTTCAGGTGTCTGCTACCTCTGGCAGTGGGAGCGTCGGGGAACACCCCTTTTTCAGCTTTGACTAAAGTGCAGGACTTCACTTCTAGGAGCAGCTGATCTGAACCGCTACTTAAGAGGAAGTCAAGCCTCGAGTCTCCAAAGGCATATTCCCTTTTTTCTATAGTTAGGCCGCGAAACTCCGGGAGCCTGTCTGCCTCGATTGCTTCAGAGATTACCTTGTTCGGCATCCTGGAATCGATGGAGACTAGCATCCCATCCAAATCCACAAGGACTAGGTCGAACTGGGTCTTTCGGCTCTCAGAGTTCCTTTTGATCAGGTAAACAGTTGCTCCTATGTGGAGGAGTTCTTGCATTCTACCGGGGTTGGGTATGAAGCAGGAAGTTGGTTCGTTGTTGATGTCGACTATGCCGAGGAAGCGATTAGGCCTTGTTTTAAAGATTGCTGGTACAAGTGGGGCCTCAAAGCGCACCTCTACTCCCCCTGTGCTACGAGGTTGAAGATCTCTTCTAAGGTTCTTGAGTTTGAGGTAGCAACTAGATCCAAGTTGCTTTTTCTTGATAGCTCAAGGTTACCCATGGTGACTCCGTTTATACTATAGATACCGCCTGCTTCCTTCAGGATTAAGAGTCCTGCCGCGACATCGGTGGCGCGTATGGTCCCTCTAAGGTCAACGTGTGCATCCATCAACCCGGAGGCGACGTAGCAGAGGGAGAGAGCGGCACAGCCGAGCTGGCGGATGTGTCCCGCCTCTTGGATGAGTTTTTCCACAGGCGTGATTGGGGCGCCCTTGCTAATATCGATGGATATGAGAGCCTCCCTCACTGGCCTTGGCTTGGCAGAGTTTATGCGCTTACCTCCGCGCCAGGCGCCCCTGTTCCGCTCCGCCCTGAAGACCTCCCCGCTGTAGAGGTCCATAACAAAGCCAGCCACAGCGTCGGAAAAGCGCGGTGTCTCAGACACCATTAGGCTTGTAACGGCAAACGGAATTCCTTTGGCGAGGTTAGTGGTACCGTCCACTGGGTCGACGATGATGTAGGCACCTCCTTCGCCAAAGGTACAATCTCCCTCCTCGCTAATGACGTGTACTGATCTACCAGACTCTCTCAAGGTCTCAAGTATTATTTGCTGAGCCTCAGCGTCAAGAAGTTTCTTAAGCTCTGTGTGCTCTAGGGTCGGACGGTTGAGAAGTGTCTTCCTGATCTGGCTGCGTACCTTCTCAGCGGCCTCGAACAGGATTGGCATCCAGCCTAAACCTTTGTTAAATGAAGTCATTCTCTATCATTGCCTCTATGATTTTATCGACCGAAATCTCATGGGAGTCAACGACGCAGTCAAGCTCGACGTCCGCATGGAGCGGCTCCTCGTATTCCTCTTGGGCACCTGGGACATAGGTAGCCTCCCCTCTTGAGGCTTTCTCGTATGTTCCCTTTTTATCTCTCTCTTTGCAGACCTCCAGGGGGCACAGGATGTGGACCTGAAGGAAGTCGTTGATGAGTCCTCTCGCCGCCCTTCGCCATCTACGCTTGTTAGCTGTCGCATCGAAGATGACATTGACACCGTTATTGGTGAGAAGCACTCCGATATAGACCATGGAGTTGTAGAATGTTTCCCTCTCTTCAGGCGCGTAGGATGGGTTGGGTGTAAGCACTCTACGGATAATGTCTGACTCCAGTATTTGAACTCCGACACCCATGTTGTCAAGCTTTTTCTTCAGCGCCTGGGTTACAGTCGTTTTCCCAGAGGCGGGGAGGCCAGTTATCCAGATAGCCCATCCAGCATTCATCTCGAGGCCTCCAGGAGAGGTTCGACTAGATCAGGGTTGAAAGTCTTCACATCTAGGACGTTCCGGGCGAAGTTTAAGAGCTTCTTCCTGACGCTGAGGCTTAGGTGGGGATACCACACAGGGGAGGCGATAACGAGGGCTCGCCAGCAGAGGAATGGCTGGATGACCTTGAGAACTTCCTTGTCCTCCGTCTCCTTCAAATAGGTATCGTGGAAGGCGTCCCAGAGCGTTTTGAAGGGTCCTTCGAGGCTGCCCCGGTGCTGGAGGGAGTAGAAAAGGTAGTTTATAATCATGGCGGCGATGTCGTCAGCCGGTTCGCCCCATTCGCCTCGACTCCGGTCGAGGACAGTGAAGTCAGTTCCCTCTCGGAAGAGGATGTTCCAAGGATGAAAGTCACCGTGGACCTGGGAGAGCCTGTGAGTGAGTCTCTTGATCGTCCAACGCCAGTCGATGCAACATTTCTCGATTTCAGCTAGCTGGAGGGAGTTGATGTAGTCGAGGTCTGGTGGGTAGCTGTCTGTGAGACCGAGAATGCACTCGTTGTGACCGATTAATTCCCGGATGCGCCTCTCATATGTGCCTGGGGCTTCATGCTTCAGGGAGTGGATGTCAGCGAGGTAGCCTGCCAGAGACCGGCAGCGGTCGAGGTCGAGGGGCGTTAAGGTGTCTTCATCGCGTATCCTATCGAGGTCGCTGTGGTAAGCTGTTCCTTCCACATATTCGGTAATTAGGAAAAGCTCGGTGCAATCGCCCAGGGTCTTCGCAGAGCCATTAAGGGTAAGGGCGGCTACATCAGTTACCCGTACATGCTTGGGGAGGGCATTGAAGGCCCGGGCCTGCCAGAGTAGAATTGCCGCTCTATCGTCCATTCGCTCGTGGCCGAAACCTCCAGGCTTGACCGTATTGAAGACATAACTTTGATCGGTGTTGTCGACCTTAAGATCTATGTGGAGTGGAGTGCCGTAGCCATATTCTTTCAAGGGCTTCTCCAAATCTCCGATCCCTCCAAGAACGGTGACTTTTCTGATAGCTACCTTGCTGTTCAGGAGTTTAGTGAAGTATTGCTGGAGGGTTGTGAGGTTTATCTCGGACATTGGGAACCGTATAGTTGTCAGTTCTCCGCATAAAAAGATAGGTAGGTCGTCTTATTTGCAGCCTAAGATGTTGATCATCTGATCTTCTTCTAGATTGAATCAAGTACAATGTGTTGCATACGAAGATGCACATTATTTTCTTTTCTTGACTATAGTTATAAGTTCTAAAATGAGCCTCTCGCAGAGACTGTACGTTTTCTCGGCTCTGTCGACGGCGTCCTCAGCGTCGTCCTTGCTCATGACTTCATTAGGTGGAAGGAGTGCTTCCTCGTCTCCATACAGGCTCGGTTCTCGCTTCTTGAAAAGAAGTTTTGATGATTCACGTAGATAGTCAATCTCGGTTTTAAACCAGTCAGGGAACCTTCCTCTGACCTCAGGGAAGATGTCCGATACTTCATGGATCTTCGGGTACTCGATCCCCACGGCTTTCAATACCGCCTTCAAGGAAAGCTCAACACACTCCTGGCTCAGCCTAACAGCGTACGGATGATTCCCCTCTCGCACGGAATCCACAGCGTTGTCCAGTCTCGCCTTGGCCTGGCGAAGGTATGACTTAGCAACCCTAATGGATCTCAACGACCTCACCAAACCTGTAGTCGGGCTTCAGATCCCAGTACCAACGGTCTCGATCAACGAACACCCTGACAGCTCCCCGTCTTAACAGCTTCGCCTTTAATTCCAGGAGCAACCTCTCTAGGAAGCGTTTCTCATCATAAAGGATGACGGCATCCTCAGTTAGATCGAGGAACAAGTAGGGAAGCCTCTCCGCCTCACTGGGGGTTAGTGGGTAGAGGCTTAACCCTGTGTGGATGCCCTGTTCCCTGAGCCATCTCATCTCTTCCTTGACCGCATCCTCAACCCTAAGTAGCTGCTCTATCCTTCTCCCCATGCTTCCCTGAAAATCGCGGGATATGACGATGATGTCAACATCACTATCGTCTCCAGCGGTCCCCCGTGCGACAGATCCATAGATGGCGAAAGAGCTGATGGCGAACAGTTCGGATATCTGTCGATAACTCTCAAGTATTAGCTGTAGGTATCTCTCCTGCCTCAATTTTCCGGGATTTTTAACTGTTTCCGATGATAACAATATGAAGTTAAAAGGGTCGATAAGTCGGTAAATCCTTGGTCTGCTGCGTTTAAAGATCGTCAGTATTCTCTCTGAATGTAGTTTACTGAATGCAACGTTTAATTTTCCCGGGGCGATGTTCAAGGCCTCTGCTGCTTGAGTGAATGTAAATAACTTGGTTTTAAAGCTGAGGAACAGATTTGAGTAAATCTCTCCCAGCCATCTTGGAATCCACATGCATATGATCTAACAATTTGTTAATATTAACGATTTATTAATGTTATGTACGAAAAAAAAAATCAACTTATTACATTACCCGCTCCATTTTTGGCTAATACCTTAAGTTCGAGAGCGGCATAAGTGATTGGATCCATGATGGTTTCTTCCAGCAGAAGCTCTACTTTTAGGGAGTTATCGTGGGAAATGTATCTCGATAAGGTTGATGGAGGCTGGCTGGGGCAAATGATCGGTGTGGCCTTCGGTGATCAAACAGAGTTCAAGTGGATAGGTCGAATTATACCCTTTGACTTTATGGATTACATGAAACTGAGAGACGATGTGCACCAATTATATCGAGATGCAAAGACTGTGGAGGAAAAGCTCCTGGTCATTGAAGACCCGAAAAATTGGGAGATGCAGGAACTCGATGGCGCCCTAGATCAGGACGACACATACATTGAATTGATGTTACTGCATGGGATCAAGACCCACGGCATCGAAGTAACATCAAAAGACCTCGCTGAAATCTGGCTGAAATACATGGACTACGATCGTGTGTGGCATGCCAACAAGGCTGCCCATTCGAATTTTATGAAGGGCATCTGGCCTCCACAGTCGGGATGGCCCGAGTACAACCGACACGCCAACGACATCGACTTTCAGATTGAGGCGGACCTGTTTGGGCTCATCTGTCCTGGCCTGCCACGTGAGAGCAATAAATGGTGTGAAGAGGTCGGGCACATGATGAACTATGGCGATGGAGTTTATGGAGGCATGTTCGTGGCGGGGATGTACACAGCTGCTTTCTTTGAGAATGACCCCGTTGAAATTGTCCAATGGGGTTTGAACTGCATCCACCCTGAAAGTGACTATGCCAAGCTCCTACGTGATGTGATCAGCCTTTATGAGCAGGATAAGTCATGGCAGGAGGCCTGGCAGATGCTTGAGGTAAGATGGGGAAACACTGACACGTGTCCAGATGGAAGAGGCAATCTCTTCAACATCGACGCTAAAATGAATGGAGGGTACATCGCCATGGGTTTGCT
Organism: Candidatus Bathyarchaeota archaeon; assembly: GCA_030670015.1. Classification (GTDB taxonomy): domain Archaea; phylum Thermoproteota; class Bathyarchaeia; order TCS64; family TCS64; genus DAOVCM01. Next base: position 2,806 of record DAOVCM010000002.1, on the reverse strand, counting down.
TTGGGGCGAGGGTGACCTCTGGAAGACAATGAACATTGCTATGCGTTGTGGTCAAGACAGCGATTGTAACCCATCCAACGCGGCGGGCATCATTGGCTGTGTTCTTGGGGCAAGTGGGATTCCGGAAAAGTGGAAGGCGCCGATGAAAGATTTTATTCATAATCGCTCTATGAGGGAGATATACCCTGAAAGAATTAAACGGGCTGAGATTGTACGGAAGACAGCAGATATTGGTCGTAAAGTGATCGAGGCTGCCGGTGGCGAGTTAGTAGAAAAGGGTGGCAAGAAAACGCTTCGAATTCCCTATCAAGAACCGCATCCACCTCTAGAATTAGAGATTGCCAATTGGCACATAGACTTGTGAACAATTAATGGGTGAACATTTCGTATGACGACATAACCATGCATTTGGCATCGAGGATATAGAGCTAGCAAGGAAGAAAATAAAGGAATAAGATGATGACCGAACAACAGGTTGATCGAGATACCCTATCTTTTAGCATGTACATCATCAAAGTGGAACAGATGAGCAAATAAATGGCCTAATTTTAGCACGATTAACCTAAGTCTACATGAATTTTGCAAAGCTTGCAGTATCCGTCTACAAGGCGTGCTTAGACGTGTTTGAAAACTTATAGCTTTTTAGGGTTGGTGAATCAACGGAGGACGAGCTTATCAACGCGTGCTGACGTATCACAGTTGGGTCAGGAGTAAATATTTGATACACAACAACCGATATGGTTCTGAGACAACTAAAATCGCGTACAGGTTATTATCACATAGGTGGCAAGCACACGCGTTAAATATTTCCAAATGTAATTAGAATATATGAATATCAATCGGGGGCTTTTGAAGCATCTTATCTTTTGGTTGTTCTATATTACTGCGTTTTGGGGGTCATTTGAACAGGCGTACAAAGCACCTGGACATCCCGTCTGGTCAACGACGTGGGATACTCCACTACCTATCCCACACCACTATATTATCGGGTTTATAGGAATGGCGGTGGCGTACTTCCTGTTTACTATCGAGGACTGGACTCTCGAAGAGGAAATAAGGGAAGAGTTGGAACGGTTTAAACTCGAGATACTAGGAAGAATAGGATCCGAGAAGGGAAAGGGGTGAGCCTCATTCGCGCACACGAAGACTGACTGCGCGTGTGTGCATCTATGATGTAATAACTTCAAACCAAGGATGCGGGATTGTGGTCTTTCGAAATAAGGCGTTCGCTATATTTTTCTATTATTCTCTCAAGGTCCTCAAGTACCAGATCCCTGAGCTCTGGTTCAGCCCTCCATCTCCTATCAAAGTCTCTTCGCTGTTGTGCCGATACCAAGCCCTTACTCCTTACAGTATTCAACAATTCAACAAATTGCCCATATTTCAACTTCTCATTATCTTCAACTTCAACCATTTTCCTGTGAACACCCATATTCAGAACAATGATAACTTAATATAAATTCGCTCTCGTGCTTGGCTCATACAAGACGTGCAAGTTCTTCAAGGATCTCGATAATAAGGGCAACCTGCTTTCGATACTGATTCGTCGTCATCAGCTCGTATTTCTGAACCTCTTTAACTCTATTTTTTAAGCTCTCGATCTTGCGCAAAACTTCCTGATTACTCATCCACGGAAACTCCTAAGATCTTTAAGAGGCGCTGCCTCCACTTTCTGAATTCCTTCACGGTGATGACGAGTTCATCCTCAATTTCATCCTTTCTTGTTTTCCATGGATTGACATCTAATAGGAAATCTCTGGCGGTCTCTATCATAAATCGCTGATTTCTGATAACCTCGTATTCTATTATCATTAGACCTTTGTCATCTTTTTCATCCAATTGAGTAGACTCCTTGAGATCAAATGAGACTATATGCTCGAATCTCTTTTATAATGAGTGCTGACAGGTTTCTAAATTCATTTCAGGTTAATTACGGATAACCAGACATGTGAATCCGTTGAAAGTTCACCAGCCTAAAAAATCATACGCCTTCCTTAAGCGCATACTATCAGAGAAGAAAAGCACATTCAGAAAATTCATCTTCCCCATTCAAAGGATGAAATGGACAGGAATTAAATCTAGGTTCTCGAACAGTAACATGGGAGAACCGACCTCCTTCATCCTTTCCTCAAGGTGATTGAGGTCTTTATCCCAGATAAACAATTATTACTGTTCAAACCATCTGTTTACGTAGAAATATCGATATTTGGAACGAAACGGAATAAAAACCATTTTACCCACAATTATTGAATTCGCCCGCGCGCGGTGACGGAGGGAGACGAAGAGACGGGTAAGCATCGAACCTCCAGATCTCCTCTCCGGTGAACGCGTCGAAGCTATAGACGGCTCCCTCGGAGATCTCCATTCGCCCACCGACATAGACCCGTTCACTGTAGACCGCCGCGGAGGACATGACCTGGCACTCGACGTCAGCGACCCACAGGACGTCTCCTTCATCGGGTGCAGCCGAGGTCGAATACCCCATGCGCCCGGGATCGTGCCTGCACATGGACCATTCCTCGGAGGAGTATACTGAACCCATCGTCGCTGGGGAAAGGAGAACGATCGTCAGAAGCCCTAGGAAGAGAGCGCTTTACGCATCATCTGGTATCTTTACAGGGACAGCGATCCAATATTAAAAAAGCCTGATGATTGTCCGGTCAGATCAGACACCCATAAAAACCAGGGGACCAATGCCTCTCCGAGAGGCGCCTATGATCCAAGTGGAGGGACGGAACCCCGTCCATGAGACCCTGAAGACCCTGAGGCCGGAGAGGGTTCTTTTGGCGAGGGGGATCGAGGACCA
>DAOVCM010000089.1 GCA_030670015.1 Candidatus Bathyarchaeota archaeon | reverse complement strand
GGGCTGATTAATGGCTGAAATGAGCTGATGAGGTCAGACAGGGGTATATTGGGATGGAACTGGTTAGACAACAACCAGCTACTAGATGGCTCTGGAGCTGTTAAGGGGCTGTTAACAGGGATTTGTTGTAATGATGATGGGGTAGAACTTTGTTACTAATGTGCATGCACATTATTATAGAACAATTGGGAAATGCAACTCAGATTGAAATGGCTTCACCAGAAGGGAACCCCCTCGTCCTGATAAGCACATCTCTTGGAGATATAGAGGTCGAGGTATTCCGAGATAAAGCCCCGATAACCTCGGAGAACTTTCTCCGATATGTGGATGACGGGCTCTACGACGGGACCGCCTTCTTCAGGACCGTCACCATGGAGAACCAGCCCAACTCGGATGTGAAGATAGAGGTGGTTCAGGGAGGCACGATGCCCAAAGACATGGCCTACCCCTCAACCTACCCCCCCATCGAGCATGAGACCACCGAGACAACGGGATTGAGTCATGCGGACGGCGCCGTCTCGATGGCGAGGATGGCGCCGGGGACTGCGACCTCCAGCTTCTTCATCTGCATCGGGGATCAGCCCGAGCTGGACTATGGAGGCAAGAGGAACCCGGATAAGCAGGGATTCGCGGCATTCGGACATGTCAGAGTGGGTATAGACGTGGTCAGGGAGATCCATAAGCAGTCTCACGAGGGGCAAAGGCTTGAGCCCCCTATAGAAATTTTAAACTGTCGACGAGTCAGCTGATCCCCTTTCGCGTACTCCCTTAGGTAGGTCGATATTCATAATATTTTTCACACGTATCTTTTTTGTAAGCACGTATGTTTTTATGTGAATATCGATCTCGTCTTTTCAATCACTCTACTGGATTTTCCTGCTAGAACGTTTGCTTATACGAGTTAATGTCCACACAAGTTGTCCAGCGATTCCAGTTGAGTCTTGGGATTTATGGAAGTCAGGTTTGCCTTTGAGTGCAAGAGAAAAAATTCGTGATGAATTAGTAGATTCTTTTACTACAAATTCTGAGGAAAGAGGCTTCAAATTTATATATTTCACCGTTTTCTCAGTCGGAAAAAATCAATATAAAAAACACTTAATCCATAATTTTATCCAAACAGTACACCAAGGATTAAGAAATGGTCAAAGCGTCCCGTGAATTCCAGGTTTTCGTTAAACCAATTGGCGCCCTCTGCAACCTGGATTGCCACTACTGCTACTACCTGAAGAAGGAACACCTCTATCCAGCGGGCGAGACGTTTCAAATGACCGACGAAACCTTGGAGGACTACATTGTCCAGCATATCGACGCTTCCCCGGAAGCAGTGATCAGGTTTTCTTGGCACGGCGGGGAACCGACCATCCTGGGCTTGGACTACTTTCGCAGGATTGTGGCGTTGCAGCGAAAGCATCAGCCCCCAGATAGGAGCATCGTCAACGGTATTCAGACCAACGGAACCCTCCTCGATGAGGACTGGTGCCGCTTTTTGGCTAGAGAGGGTTTTACTGTGGGACTCAGCCTGGACGGTCCCCCGGAGATGCATGACCTATACCGCGTCACCAAGGACCAGAAACCAACTCATGAGCAGACGATGCGGGGATATGAACTCCTACAGAAGCATGGAGTTTACACCGATATCCTATGTGTGGTGAACGCACATAACGTACAGTTCCCCCTCCAAGTCTACCGATTCTTCAAGCAGAACAATGCCCAATACATAACCTTCCTGCCCATGGTCGAGCCGCAGCAGGACACCAGAGGCGGCGTCAGCCCCATCAGCGTGCCGGCTGAAGCCTGGGGAGCGTTTCTCTGTGCCATATTCGACGAGTGGAGAGATCAGGATATCGGGCGGGTCAAGGTGCAGATATTCGAAGAGGCAGCCAGAACGGCCTTCAACCAAGAGCATTCGCTGTGTATCTTCCGGCCGACCTGCGGCGATATTCCTGTTATCGAACACAACGGAGACTTCTATTCGTGTGACCACTTCGTCGACGTTGAGCATCGCCTCGGGAACATAAAGGAGACCCCTCTGGTAGAGCTGCTCGAGAGCCCGGCACAAAGGGCATTCGGGAGAGCCAAATTGGAGACTTTACCCCGCTATTGCATGGAATGCGGGGTCAGGGCCATGTGCAATGGCGAGTGCCCTAAGAACCGGTTCCTCGAGACACCGGATGGAGAGCCGGGATTGAACTACCTGTGTGCGGGCTATAGGCGCTTCTTCACCCATTGTCAGCCGTTCGTATCCGAGGTGGCCGCCCTATGGAGGCGGCAGAACCTCGAGAGCTCGAAATGACGGTAATCAGGTCTTCAGTTTCTCTCTGAAGAAGGCGATCGTCCGTTCCCAGGCGAGCTTGGAGGCTTCCTCGTGATATCGGGTACTTGTGTCGTTGAAGAAGGCGTGCTTGGCGCCCTCGTACATGAATATCTGGTATTCGACGGATGCCTCCTTGAGAGCTGCCTCGAATGCCGGGATGCCCGCGTTGATGCGCTCGTCGTCACCGGCGTAATGGACGAGTAGAGACGCCTTTATCTTTGGGACGTCTTCGGTCGCGGGCTGCCTTCCGTAGAAGGGGGCCGCTGCTTGTACGTCTGGGGAGTTGACGGCGACCTGGTTGGTCATCCCCCCTCCCCAGCAGAAGCCCGTGACCCCCACCTTCCCCGTCGACTGGGGATGCGTCTTCAGGTACTCCACCGCGGCGACCAAGTTCTTCGTCGTCTCCTGGCCGTCGAGCTCCCTCATCAGCGTCCGGGCCTCATCGACATCCTCGGGAGTCCCCCCTAAGGGCGAGAGGGGGTCCGGGGCGATGGCTAGGAACCCCTCTAAAGCTACACGCCTCGCGACGTCTTCAATGTGGGGTACAAGGCCCCAGATCTCGGGGATAACGACCACCCCGGGCAGCTTCTCATCCCCCTTGGGCCTAGCGTAATGTGCAAGAACATCTCCTGTCTCACCGGGATATTTGATATCTTCCACCTGCAGGCGCGGGTCTTCCTCCGAAACATGAAATGACATCTACAACCCTTCCTCCAATGATCAGGCTATCAATAATCTTATATCTATTATCTTATTCGCATAGACGCACCAGAGCATTCCACACCAGGCTTTCGGACTCCCTTATTCATAATAGTTCCAAAAGGAGCAATTCCGCTTCTAGGCGCGCACTTATCCATAATTTTATGGGGTTTAACCAACTCTGATTATATCCTTATCCTAACGAATTAAGTTTCAATAAGGACAATAATCACAATAATCGATTCGAAGATATGGTGCGGGGGTGGGGCTCGAACCCTACTGCCAGTGGTGATGTCACCCGAAGCTTTCCCTCTTTTTTACTGGTCTAGTTGTATGAGGATAAAAATATGGTCCCTCACACACAGAAGAGGTAGGCTTGGATTTGTTTTCGCATGATTGATCGTAAAAATTGTTTATCAAGAGATGGAGTGTATCACGATCTGAGATCAGAATAAAGTGCGCTCGCGCACCCATGAACATTCAAATTGGACCCTTTCTCTCTATATGAAAATGGTCGTGTCTCGAGTGCGTTCACCTGTTTATCTGTAAAGAAGAGGCGACCACCCATTTCTGTTTGAAGCACCGGGATTACCTCACAGAAATTGATGAGGGTATCGAGTGTCCTGATTCTAAGAAGCAGGAGAAGCATCATTCGTATTAAAAAATCTGTTCGCATGCATTATTAGAGCACTGCATTCGCCTTGAGCCCCGACGGAGTCTTAAACTCTACCCGAGAAGCCTCTAGGTCATCGCCGACAACCTTCGGATGCAAGCTTCCCAAGCCGTGCCTCTCCGCTTCAACAATGTGGCGGATCTTCTCGGGGTCGAAACCCATCGCTCTCGCCATGGTGGCGTCTACTGAGACTGGGTTCCTGCCCAATATGATGCATCCTAGGCTCCGGGGGTTGCCGCTGATCACGCCCTCCAAACCAACCCTCCCGTCTATGAGGCAAAGGCTGCTTCTGAACATCCTGTTAAGATCCAGGATGACCTCATGAATCTTCGGATGATAGAACGACTGATCTTTCCGGGGGAGCAGACCAAACAAGTTCTTAAGAGCCCCTGTAATCATTGTGAGGCTGTGGGTCTTAGCTAGGGCAACCGAGACGAAGGCTCCTGCGTCCGCCAGGATGGCGGGCAGCTCTGGGTTCTTAAAGTAGTGTCCATCGTAGTTGAATCGTGTTAACGGTGAGCCGCTGAGATTATTGAGGGATATGTTCACCCCTTGGCTGCTAAGCCTGTCGACATAAGCCCTGTAGCCGTATTTCTCGAAGGCCTTGTCAGCGTATTTAGACATGCTGTCAGATTCGACGATCCTGATCTCGATGCTCTTATCCTCCCTAAGTATGTGGTCCACTAGAGCCTCGATGACCTCGACCTTGACGTTGGCGCAGCCCGTGTGATCGTTGCCCGTGCAAATATTTGGCTTCAGGATCAGTGGGGATCCCAGCTCATTTAGGCCCCCGATGAGATTGATGGCCTCCCACAGGGTCTCCCTGAAGCTTCCACGGCACTTTAGAAAAGCAACGGTATCCATTTAATGATCCACAATGAATCTCTCAAGATCCTCACAATAATTATGTTTCGTTTATACTCGTTTGTGATTGCGTTAAGACCCCGCGCGCGTGATTATTTTCCTAATAGTGTACTAGTTGTGTTTCTACGCCTTGATTCTATTCATCAGGAATCATGGAGTAAGAAACACTGCTAACAACAGTTTAGGACAGATCATATTTTACTAGGTTTTGAGGGGAGCCCTGACTAGAGAAATCCTTTGGTTGATGCCTGACCTGGAAGTATCGGGGCTCCCCATGGTTACACGGCAGCACAGGCTGCCAAGTAGAGCCTGTGAAAATGATAATTTAAGTAAAATGGGCAGGCAAGACTAACCATAGGGCACGCGCGATGAGAGAGCATTTAAAATCCTTTACTAAGGTAAAATCCGGGACTCAGTCCACGAAGTGCCTGTACGTGCCCTCGGCCAGCTTACTGTAGACTACCTCAAGGACCTCGGGCGGCGCCACCTTGAAGGTGGACAACGCGCTATCCCCTTGGGGTGTCCGCGTCAGCTCGTCTTTCTTCCACATGATGACGGCCTCCGTCATGAGGGTGCCGGCCAT
>DAOVCM010000078.1 GCA_030670015.1 Candidatus Bathyarchaeota archaeon | reverse complement strand
CCAGCTCTACTAGTTCTGGCTGCTCTCTACGGCCTATTTCTGAAGCTTTGGAGCATCGTGGATGGAATCTGCATCCAGGCGGCGGATTGATGGGTGTGGGGACCTCTCCACCAATTATAGCTCGGGCCTTCTCATAGGTCGGGTCAGGGACTGGTACTGCAGCCATCAAAGCATTAGTGTAAGGATGAATTGGATTCTTGACTAGGTTATCCATTGACGCCATCTCGACTATCTTACCCAGATACATGATCGCCCCCCTGTGACAGATATGGCGGGCATAGGCGAGGTCATGGGTTATGAAGATGTATGTGATTCCTTTTGCTTCCTTAGTCTTGAGCATAACCTTCAGGATACCCGCCCTGATGGAGACATCGAGCATTGAGATAGGTTCATCCGCTACTACGAAGCTGGGCTGGAGAACCATGGTCCTAGCCACGGCGACTCTCTGTCTCTGGCCGCCGCTCAACTCGTGGGGGAACCTCTGGACGAAATCCTCCGCAGGCACGAGCTCGACATCCTCTAGGGACTTGTAGACGACCTCCTCCGTCTCTGCCAGTGAGTCGGCGAGTTTGTGTACCGAGATGGGCTCCGATATTATGTCGAACACTGTCATCCTTGGGTTGATGGATTGGTAGGGGTCTTGGTAGATGATCTGCATCTTCCTTCTCATCTGCTTCATCTCGACCTTGTTGAGTGATGTTATGTTCCTCCCCTCGAAGTAGACCTCTCCGCTTGTGGGCTCAAGGAGCCTAAGGATGGTCTTTCCGGTTGTCGTCTTGCCGCATCCGCTCTCGCCTGCTAGACCAAATATCTCGCCTCTCGTTACCTCGAATGAGACATCATCAACGGCCCTCACGTACTCCGTTTTCCTCGAGAGTAGGGTAGAGATGACGCCCTTCCTCACTGGGAACCATTTCCTGAGGTTTACGACCTTTAGCTCCACTTCTCCATTCATGCCATTAGGCCTCCTTTGTAAGCAGGTGGCAGGCGGCGAGGTGATTCTCGCTTAATTCCGTGTATTCCGGCTTCTCCTTCGTACAGATGTCCATGCGATTGGGACATCTAGGGTGGAACCTGCAGCCTTTCGGCGGGTTCAAAAGGTTTGGGGGGACACCCGCGATGGATTTCAACTCCCTCCTGTCTTCCTTTATGCTGGGGAATGCGCTGGTCAACGCCTTGGTGTAGGGGTGGGCTGGGTTTTTGAATATTGTCTCTATGTCTGAGTACTCCATAATGTTCCCGGCATACATGATGGCGCATGTGGTGCATGTCTGGGCTACCACGGATAGGTCGTGGGTGATGAGCATCATTGTTAGGCCGAACTTATTCCGCAGATCGTTTATCACCTGAAGAGTTTGGGCCTGGACTATGACATCTAAGGCGGTGGTAGGCTCGTCTGCGATGATGAAGTCGGGGTTGCAGGCGAGGGCCATGGCGATCATCGCCCTCTGCTTCATTCCGCCGCTGAGCTCGTGGGGATAGCTGGTCACTCTGTCGGGATCGACTCCAACCAAACTGAATAGCTCCCGGGCCCTTTCAATCGCCTCTTTCTTTTCCACGTCCTCGTGGATCGTTATCGCCTCGGCTATCTGATCCCCTACCTTGAAGACCGGGTTCAGGGCGTTCATGGCTCCCTGGAATATGTAAGACATCCTCTTCCATCTGTAATCCTTATCGAAGGTATTCTCATCGAGTTCGACGATGTCGACGCCGTCGAGCCTGATCTTGCCTTCGACGATCCTGCCGTTCCATGGGAGTAGGCGCATTATCGCCAGAGCCAACGTTGTCTTACCGCATCCCGACTCGCCTACGAGTCCGAGTGCCTCTCCCCGATCCATCTGGAGCCTAACATCGTCCACAGCCTTGACGTCTCCTTTAAGAGTCGAGTAATATGCTTTGAGATCCTGCACATCTAGAATTGTCATTAAACATCCTCCCCCGCTATTGATTATATTTTTGAGATCTACCAGTTTAAAAACTCTAGTATCTTTTCCTATATTTAAAAGGATTAAAAATAAATGTCCTGTTATCTTGCCTAGTGGATCTTGATGAGCCTTTTGAGGTTTCCACCAAATATCTTATCCTTCGCCTCTTGTTCCAAGCCAGATAGTTCTACCTTTTTCAGCTCAAGTTCCAGATTACCAATCGGGGCATCAGATGTGAATATTAGTTTATCGATATCCAAGCTTATCGTCTTTCCCCTCTTTAACATCAATGTAGGGAAGGGTCTGGTCATTAGGTAGAGGTTGTTTTTATTCATGGCCACCTTATAGTCTCTTTGGCTGAAGTTGGTTATGAAGTTGACTTTCTCAAATCTACTAGCGTAATCTGCGACAGCATTTATGGGGCAGAATATCGAGTCGCCTGAGTGTATATAGACAGGGATTCCCAGATCCTTGGCGATTTGTATGATTGGGTTCATTATCTTGTCTCCCACACCATAGCCATCGTTTTTGGGATCCAGTTGGATTCCCCTGAAGCCTTGGTCGGTCAGTGCAATTCTTACTCTTTCAGATTCTCCATCTAGATGTGGATTTGTCCTGAATATCGGAATGAGTCTGTCTGGAAATTCGATGGCTCTCTCTCTGATCAAATTATTAGCATCTTCATAGAAAGGGCCTGGTGGAGGAGCTATCACAACTGTTGCCTTTAAACCGAGACGATCCATTTTTGAGATAAGATCACCTGAACTCTGTTCCATATAGATTGATTTTCCTAGGAATGCGTGTCCGTCTATCATCTTCCTCCCTCCAGATTTAGGATGCGTGCAATGTTGCCTCCTAGAATCATATCCTTCTCCATTGGTGATATATCGCAGAGACGTATCTTCATAATCTCAATCTCGGGGATGCCGAATGGCATATCGGATCCATAGACTACTCTGTCGGCTCCTATACGTCTAACGGCATGGGCAATCTCCCTTGGGCTCCTGAAGGAGGTCTCAAGGATGATGTTATCGAACCATCTGGCGACAAGGATGGCGTCTTCGTAGAGACGTTTCCCCATATGGCCTATGATGAGTGTAAGGTTTGGGAAGGCGTCCGCGAGGTCCCCGACGAGTGCTGGCTGTGCGAAGCCGTAGGTATCTGGATCACCTGTGTGAATCAACATGGGGACTTGGAGCTTAGTGGTGGCCTTCGCGATGGGATATGCGATCTCCTCACTATTGATAGCGAAAGCCTCGTTTCTTGGGTGTACCTTCACGCCGTAGAACCTCTTCTCTCCTACAAATCTTTGGATGCTCTCTAGGGCATTTTCCTTAAGGTGTGGGTTAACCCTGACGAGTGGGAGGATTCTACTGGGAGCCTTATTCATTGATTCCGCTAGGAACTGGTTAGCCTCGTCATATGTCCGGTCTTTACCTATGGATGAGTATGGGGCGCAGGTAACTAGTGCTTCAATCTTGTTCATATCAAGGATACATAGGAGATCCTCTACTGAGTTGGGTGGGCGGCCTCTTCCTTCTCTTGCGAAGTGGGTGTGTGCATCGATTATCATGATATTTCAACTTAAGTATAATTTATGATTTATATATAGTGGCTGAAGTGAGAGGCTGCTTTGATGGAGTTGAGGGTTGATATCAACAGGGATATCGAGGAGCTGCGATTGATCTTCAAGGAATATCTGGATGAGAACCGATTTCTTTTAGTCGATGAAGATGAGGACTTGGATGGAGGATTCAGGATGATTGGCGTAAACGATAAGAGGAGGTCCATGCTATCCAGCGTAATGATGTCTCTGATAGGTGGATTTATCCCTAGGAATAGGGTTGCATTGGAGCTGATCGCCCATAGGCGTGACGATGTATCAATCGCCATTTTGAGGTGTGTCCCTTATCTGGATAACTCAGACCTGGAGACAACACCCCAATCCCCGCAGGAGAGGAATAGGTGCGAGGATCTGGCAAGAGCATTAGAGAAGAAGATAAGGGAGAGTGTCGGTGAAACCTTAGTAGGCTGATATGCGATCTCGGTTTTACTGGCTTATCTCAGAGAGTAGCCTTTCCACGGCCTGCTTCAATAGCTGGGCTACGTCTCCTTCGGGTGCGATCTGTGCAAGTCTGTCGTAGATGGCTGGTTCTATGCGTATAGGTACCAGTCGCCACTTCAGTTTCTTCCCTAGGATCTCCCTGACCTTGTCCCTGGTCTCCGGCATCGTGAGACCCTTATCAATTACCTCCTCCGCTAGGGTGATCTGCTGGTATGGCTCCAGCCTGAGGAGGGCGAGTGCATGCTCCCGGTGGATGTTCTCCACGAGCCTCATGGCGAGGGACTCCTCGGCTCCGAGGGGACCGTCGAGGATTATCGCGGGAACATTATCTAGGCCAGCAATTTTCGAGGCGGCGAGCCGCCTCTTCCCTATCTGGAGGCTGTACCTTCCCTCCTCGCCGGGCTCGACGACGAGGGGCTGTAGGACTCCATGCAGTGCTATGGAGGCTGCGAGCTCATCTAGGGTCTGCATGATTCCCTCTTCCACGTCTATCTGTTCTATGCTTAGATTCTCGAAACTTACAATATCTATCGTTAGGTGGTCATGGTTGGAGGTTTATATGTCCTGTATCACGTTGTGTTATGTTGAAATATTCAGCATCTTTGCCGTCGATCACTATTCATCAGCTGCCTGAGAGCGTACTCGACAGCGCGGGTTCTGCTCGCGAATACGGATTCATCGACCTTCTCATCTACCCCGTGTAGTATTTCGCTTTTAATCCTGATACTGGTACCGATCTTGACCAAGGAACATAACCCTCTAAATCGGTTAAAAACAGTAAAGGACATGTTTTTATACTTTTCTAGGGTAGAAAACCATTAAAAGGTGATGAAAACCATTAAAAGGCAAATCCGTATGTTATCACACGCTCATTTATTCGGGTTCACTTTGGTTAAGGTTAGTGGGGAGTGTTGCCGGCCCTGGAGCAAGGTACGACATCCCGGGAGCAGGTCCCCGCCTGGCCGAGTATTGTGAATGGCGACTTGGCGCCCCTCCCTGCAACGTTTTACCCGATATCTAGGTTCTTGTGTCTCCATTAGGCCCCTAGCCCTCCCCACCATTAAACGGCACGAATCACTGCTTAAAAGTTATGTGTGGGTAACCCTTTAACCAATCTAACTGAGTCCAAGAGATCGATGAGGGGAATGTCTTGGAAAACGCCATCTGGAAGGCTTCTCCTCAACGTCATCGGTAGAGCCCCCGCGTTCAGCTACACTATGGCGATGTCTATGGCGTCGATGATTTCTTCTTCGAGCTGGGCGAGTATAGGTGCGCCCAAGGATAATTGTAGAGCTCTGGCTCCTACTATTCTCGCCCTCTCGAAGCGCGTAAGCTTCGGAGGCCCAATCATAATATCATCACCATTGTATGGGGCGCATCACCGTTTAAAGGTTCGAGCACGGTATAATGGAAGGAAGGTAATGAACTTCGTGGAATACCAGAGTACGTGGGCTGTTTGTGGACTGGGGGGGATTT
>DAOVCM010000238.1 GCA_030670015.1 Candidatus Bathyarchaeota archaeon | reverse complement strand
GCTCACGCTTGTCTAGTTTGTAAAGATAGTTAGGGTGGCGTCCAAGAGATATATTTTGATGTAGTGAATTTCTGTTTGTATCTTTCCCCCATACCTATCTGAATGATCTCAGGTAGGATCTGAGTACGGAACCTCCTACTTGGCTTTCCCACTTGTATTCCCTTGCAGTCTGGGTCCAGGTAGACGTAAAATGTCCTACCATAGTAATTGAAAGCGCTCGTATCCCCTCTCTTATACACTGGTTTGGAGTGGATGCGGAAAGGGAACAGCTTACAGGCAAGAGGTTTGATATTCTGGAGGCTGCATACCCAACGTCCCTGGGATGGTTGTTGGAAGATACAGCGGTTCCCGCGGTTAAGCCTGAGGTAAACCTTGCCGAGGCCGAATTCGACTACGTTGTAGCCGTACTTGTTGGCAACTCGGATATACTCGTCAGTTTTGAGAGGGACTCTGTAGCCTACACAACAGTTACCACATGCGACACAGGCCCATGAGTGGACCTCGCTCCAAGGGATGAGACCACTGTTCCCCAAGGTCTTCAGACCTTTTAGAATCCGGTGAGCTAAATATCTATCGAAATAGGAAAAAATATGTTACTCCTGTAAAAGTTAATTGATAATGTAGCAAAACGGGGTTTATCTGAAGAGGAATCTCACGGAACATCTTCCTTTCATTGATTTCCCCAGAGACATCATAAAGCTAATATTTTTGGATCATGTCTCCGGCTTCTAGAAGGTGCACCACCAGGGGGAGAGAGTATAATGGAAAGAAAGCTCATTTCCATATCTCCACTTGGTTTATAGCCAGGATCATATCCCTCATTTTATATTCTCCTAATTTCATCTTGCCAGTATCGCGATCGCCCTATTAACACATCAAAGATCGCTTGAGATAGTCTCAGCTTTATATCTCATATACAATGACGAGAGAAGTTGAAGTTGAGCCATCTAAACTCGCTTTTTCAGTAAATCTGAGCTTATGTGTCTTTATTTTTTTATTTCCTCCTCTTCAAGCTCGAAGAGGATATCGTAAATGTTGTAATGTTGCCTTATCAGGTTAAGTGTAAAGCGTCCAATTAAATAGAAAATGAATAATGATAAGATGAAAAACATCCAAGTTAATACGGTAATGTTGTCCAACCCACCCTCACATTTGGTGAACTGTGGGGGTTTCTTAAATACTTGTCCCTGAGGTTGTTCATCATATTTTCGGATTTTGTTTAAAGTGAAGGATTCTCATCTGTTCTCTTCGATGGGCAAAGCCATCACCCAGGCATCCTCCCCGTCTAAGTAATAACCAAAGTTTCTCTTCACCTTGGAGAACCCCATCTTCTCATATAGCTTAATAGCAGGGTTATTGCCAACTCTCACCTCGAGAAAACACTCTGATGCATTATACTCACTCCTTGCATTTCGAACTGCTTTCAAAACAAGCTTTGTTGCGATTCCCTGCCGTCTGTAGGCTCCACCTACTGCTATGGAAACGATGTGGCATTGTCGTACAGGTCGAAAATTCCGTAGTTTCGAGAGTCCCCGCTCGATACGACACATGATGTAGCCACGGATGGCGCTGTCCTCCTCAGCAACGAGGAATGTCTCAGGAAATCGTCGATGAAGGTCCCGGTAGAAAAATGAGCTGTAGTTCTCTGGAAGGCACTCGAAATTTATCTCCATAACCCTGTTGAGGTCGTCTGATCTGAAGCCCCGCACCCTTAAGCCTTCTTCGCCCAAGTTAATACGCCCTAAACGTCTAAAAAACAGGGATTTAAGTTATATGCTTAAAGTCTAAACTCCAGTTAAGTTTTTAGCAACCGATACATCTATCAGAAGCGTTAATTAGACCAACTGGAGGATGCTCTCAAAGCATGACAGCATATCATATCGCAGACCCGGCTGTTGAGAAGGCCCTTGAGAGCCTTTTCGAGATCCGTGATAAATACTTCTACAGAGACCAGCCAACATACATCGTCACTCCCCTGGGGAATGGTAACCATAAAACATTGATGAAAATGAGATTCCAACAACTCGTGGAGCACATCCGTCCCATAGGCTATCTTCCAAAGCTGAGACGAGACCTAGACCAGTATGTCATCACCTTGATGAGAGCCCCTCCTCCCAGCCCGCCGAGATACCGGCGTAACATACTCCTATTCTTAGCTACAACCATGACCATCTACCTGGATGGATATCTCAGGAGTAACAATCCAATCTTACTTAAGATACTGATGCCGGAAACCTCCGTGTACCTCAACGCCCTCTATTTCACCCTCGCTATCTTGGCTGTGTTTGGTTTCCATGAGCTCGGTCATAAGGCAGTTTGCATGCTCAGAGGCGTCGAGGCTTCAATGCCATTTTTCATTCCAGCGCCTCCAGGAATGGGGGGAACCTTCGGCGCAGTGATCACTCAGAAGGAGCCTCCCACCAATCGGGATGCGCTGTTCGACCTCGGACTGAGCGGCCCTTTGGTCGGATTTCTTGTGACAATCGTAGTAGCTGTAATCGGACTCAAGCTTTCCTTTGTAGTCCCTTTGGAGGATGTGACAGATTGGATGGGCTTATACCCTGAGGTCAGGTTCCAGTCAATTCCATTTCCCATTATCATAGAGTTCCTGTCGTCAATTATCAGGTCGGTACCTGAGGGAATGGTTCTCATCCTTCACCCAGTGGGATTCGCTGCATGGGTCGGATGCTTGGTCA
>DAOVCM010000105.1 GCA_030670015.1 Candidatus Bathyarchaeota archaeon | reverse complement strand
GCTGCTTCGCTGATTAGCCCATTGTACTGTCCACAGCCCCCACAATAATCACCGCAAGGTGCAACCAAGTCGTCTTTTCCCATCTTCTCTCCTCCCCATTTCTAATCTCTAATATCAATTATATTTTCAATTCGCCCAACTTAATATATACAGACTTTTTTCAGCCGCGTCCTCACACAAATGTGAACGGAACTCGTCCTCGCACACCATGAAGCACTGCGAACAGTACAACTAGCAACAAAGTTCAAAGCTCCAAGCCTGTGAGCTGAAAAGCTCTTATTCAGA
Source organism: Candidatus Bathyarchaeota archaeon (assembly GCA_030670015.1). Classification (GTDB taxonomy): domain Archaea; phylum Thermoproteota; class Bathyarchaeia; order TCS64; family TCS64; genus DAOVCM01. The sequence continues at coordinate 4,327 of DAOVCM010000105.1, read as the reverse complement.
TCCAATCTATATGAGACGATGTGATAACCTTGCCAAATGTTATTCTAATCATGCTTGACAGCCTAAGAAGGGACCATGTCGGATGTTATGGAAACAACTGGATTAAGACACCGAACATTGACGCCCTTGCTAAGGAAGGCGTAATATTCACGAACGCATACCCCGAGGCACTTCCCACACTACCCGTGAGGAGGGCGATGCACACGGGGATGAGGACATTTCCCTGCAGAAATTATAAGGCCGCGAAGGGTGATGTGGTCATCATCCCAGGCTGGCAACCTATCCCCGAGGAACAGGTAACGATGGCTGAGGTCTTCCGCTACAACGGCTATCTAACCGCATTTTTCGCCTCGACCCACCACATGTTCAAACCATCGATGAACTACCACCGGGGCTTCAAGGTCTGGGAGTGGATAAGGGGACAGGAAGCGGACAGATACCAGGTTCCATTCAAAGGAGATATAGAGGACCTCGTTAACCTGCCGTGCGACCTTGCCTACGGATGCGTGGGACACAGCATGAAGAGCTGCCTTGCGAACATGCAGGACTGGAGGACGGAGGAAGACTGGTTCCCAGCTAGGACCTTCGGCAAGGCAGCTCGCTGGCTCGAACAACATGGGAAGGAAGGGCCTTTTCTGCTCGTGATTGACGAGTTCGACCCGCATGAGCCATGGAACACGCCCCGCGACATACTCGAACTCTACTTCGACACCCGCTCATACAAGGGCAGGAGGATCATCAACACACACGGCGGCGCTTACGAGTTCCGTGAGGGAGAGCTCGAGTACACACTGGCCCAGTACGCCGGCGAGGTCACCCTCTGCGACAAGTACGTGGGAGTGCTCCTCGACAAGGTAAGGGAGCTCGGTCTGTGGGATGACACCATTGTCGCCCTCGTCTCCGACCACGGCCACAACATTATGGACCACGGGGTCATCCACAAGATGCCTGACCACATGTACCCCGAGCTCATGGACCTCGTATACATGATCCGCAGCCCGGATGGTGAGGCAGCTGGCTCCGAATGTGACGCCTATGTAGCCCATCACGACTTACCGGTCACCCTGATGGAAATGGCCGGTATCGAGACCCCATCAGACCTGGACGGGAAGAACGTCTGGACGTGGGCAACCGGCAACAAGCCGCAGACCCGAGACTACGCCACATGCATGTTCTACCCCTGGCTGTGGTGCTTTGATGGTGACTACGCATACATGTCGTACCTCGACGGGACCCAGGAGAAGCTCTACGACCTGAGAAACGACCCGGAGCAGACGACGAACATCGCTGATGAAAGACGGGAGGTCTGTGAGACCATGCACAGGCGGTTGTGGGACGAGATGGGCGGAGACCCACCTCAATACGAGGTCATGAGGGAGGGACACGAGTGGTACGAGTACCCAGACATATACGACCCAACCTCCGACGCCCCTCATAAATTACTTAAAAGACGGAGAACGGCTAAGTAACCCCATAAAAAAGCGAGGCAGCTACTAAACCCTTTATTTTCCGTACATGGTTAAAGGTTAAAGCACCATATTTACAAGGGTTACCAAATCGACGATTTTTACAGCGCTCGCTGCATTCTCAGCTGACTCCCTCAGATTCCAGACACAAGTCGGGCATGAAGTAACGATCATCTCGGCTCCAACCTCCTCCGCCTGTCGGATACGGTCGGACCCCATACCGAGGGCCAGTCCGTTGTACGCCGACTTCACGCCTCCGCCGCCGCCACAGCACCAGCTGTTTTCACGGTTCTGCTCCATTTCCACGAGATCCAATCCGGGAATAGCCCTCAGAATGCGACGGGGAGCTTCATAGATGCCGTGCTTCCTTCCAAGATCACACGTATCGTGGTAAGCAACCCTTTTCTCAAGGCGGTGTCTGAAAGCGAGTTCTCCCTTATCCAGAAGTCTTTCCATGAACTCGACCGAGTGAAGCACCTCGAAGCCAAGTGGTTCACCCACGATTCCAGGGTACACATTCTTGAACATGTGGTAGCAGCCAGCACATGTTGCCACAAGGATCTTGGCGCCCATCTTCCTGAGCCCTTCGATATTTCTCCTCGCCAGCTCCTTAGCCACGGGTGTCTGTCCTGTCAGATACTGCTGGTACCCACAGCACCATCCGTCAGTGATCACGTTGATATCAACGTCAAGTTTGGTCGTCAACCCGAGGAAGTCCCGGGCTATCTCAGGTGTCTGATAGTACACGCTACAGCTGATGACACATCCGGGGAAGTATACTAACCCTGATGTTGAACTTAACAACTCAGGTTTAATCCAGTCCTCAGGCAGTCTCCGACTGTGGGGACCGTGAGGGACCTCATATTTTATACCCTGGGGCGGCTTGAACCCCTCTTCTTGGAGGTGAATCCTCATCATCCTGATGAGTTCAGCAGGGTCCAGTTTATTCTGACGGGTCATCGGGCAGTGCTCTGTGCAGTTGCTGCACTGGGTGCATTCGAAGAACTTGCGTACCATCTCCTCATTAGGCTGGATGGTCTCTTCGAGGACACCTTTCATTATGCGCATCTTTCCTCTGACGGTGTCACTCTCAAAGCCGTCGGTAGAAGGATAGACCGGGCAGATGTGTTCAAAGCCCGTCTTGGTTGAGCCATCTACGAAGCCGGGCAACCTGGGGTCGGACCAGCTCCACTCCCTACAGCTGCTGCATCCCTTGCAGGCGTGTATCTGTCGTTGTACTTTCTCAAGAAGGTTCAGTATGTTCACCTCAGAAGAAAGGGGCCATCACCCCGTTGGGGTCCAGCATCTTCTTCAGCCTCCTCATTAGATCGAACGCAGTGCTGTCTTCCTCAACGGCTAGCTGGGTTTCCACGGAGCGATAGCAGCCCATTTTCATGGCTTCGTTCAGCACCGTCTTGTAGTAGCTTCGGGCTCTCATCACAGCGTCTTCATCGCTGGCGTCGTACATTATGCAGGGATAGTTCGAGACAGTTCGAAGCCCCAATCTGGCTCCCCGCCAGTAACTTTTCCCCGCTAAGAAGCCGTTAGCTTCAGCGGCAGTGAGCGTTACTTCCCTTGCAGCCGGGTACTGATCCACACGACATCTGAAAATAGGCTCAGCCCAGCTGGTCGCCGTCCCAGCGAAATCCTCGTGAGCCTTTGTGTTGCCGTCCCAGTTGCGGTCGATGTAGTGATCCCGTATAGGCTCGGGACCCACATCGCCGGTGGAGCCGCAGTCGTCTGCGAGCTGGGAGGTTAGCCTCCGCTCATACGCGACCTGTCTCTCCTTCCCCTCGAACACTATTCCGATGACATCGCGGGGATATTTTCCTCCCCAAGTGTCGAACATGGCCTTGAAATCCTTGTTCTGATTCCTGATTTGAGGAAGCCCCTCCCACAGCTTGAAGGTCTCAGCGGGCCAGAAGTATAATTCATAGAGGGATGGCAGGTGAACCACCCCCTCTCTCATTAGGGATAACATGAAGTTGACCAGATCGCCCGTTTCCTCAAAGGCATAGTTTGCATAGTCTAGCGCCTCCGGCAGCCTGTACATCTTGTAAGTGACAGCTGTGACTACACCCAGACTACCATTCGCCTCCAGGAACAACCCGGTAAGGTCTGGCCCAAGGTACTTTGAGAGGTGACCAGAGCCCATCCCGGCTGTGCCAGTCTGTAAGACCTCCCCAGAGGGAAGAACGACCTCCAAGTCAAGTATCTGCTCCTGCCTGGGACCATACTTGTTCTCCCCTGGTCCGTATCCCATGGTGTCACCTGCGGTGGCGCAGAACGGGCAGAGCGTCCCCTCAATGACCCTGAGGTCCTTGGATGCTAATACTGTGTTCAGCTTCGCAATGCTTATGCCGGCCTCGACCGTGACGGTCATAGTTCCCGGGTCCACGTTACGGACCAGCCTCATCCGGGTCATATCCAGCAGTATACCGCTGACTGTGTGAGAGAGGGGGGAGGCCGAGCTTCTAGTGCCCATCCCCCGCGGGATCACGCGTAAGCCCTTCTCGTTGGCGAGTCTAACGACCTGGGAGACCTCCTTGGTCGATCCCGGTCTGACCACGTAGACCTCCCGGTCGGGGCTGACTGAGAGTAGATTTGCGTATATCTCCAAGGGAGAGTCTGAGACATATCTGCTTCCCACTATTAATTCGAGTTCCTTGAGTGTCAAATCCATCGCTCCTCTGCTTTACAGGTGTTAGAGGTGGGGTTTTATGATCACCTTCAGGCCCTTCTTCCCCTCGACGATCTCGAAGCCTTCCTGCGTTCTTTTGAGGGGGAGGACGTGGCTGATGATGGACTTCACCTCCACTATGCCGTGCTGTATGAGCTTCAGGGCTGTGGTGAAGTCATGG
>DAOVCM010000194.1 GCA_030670015.1 Candidatus Bathyarchaeota archaeon | reverse complement strand
GGTGGCTACTCGATGTCAAGGGTGAAGTTCATGTGAGCCATGGACGCTCCCGCGTTGAGAGCGGCTGCGCTTGCAATAAACTCTACAAACTCCTCCTCTGAAGCTCCCGCCTCAAGAGCTTTCTTCGCGTGGGCCTCAATAGGGACAGCGGGTGATGTAGGCATAGCCCACCGCTACAAGCTCTTTCACCTTCTTTGACAGCTTTCCCTCCCCGTAGGTCTTGGCTTTAAAAACCCCCAGGATTTCAGCGTCTCCTCGTCGAAGTATCTAACTACATCACAGTTCCTTTTTTTGGTTATAAAAGTAGTTCATAAATCGTCTTTTCATTGATGTCCTTCTATAGACGTTCTGGTGAATAACCCTGTGTAGACAACTTTACCTGCGTATTAGCTCTGAGATAGCTGAGATAGAATTCTCGACACCATCTGCGAAGCCTTTCGAGTTGATCTCACTCAGCCTCTCCCTGTATCTTTCCTCTGTGAGAAGAGTTTCAGCGAGTTCCAGAAGCCTTTCTTTGCTCAGGTCCTGTTGGTGTATGGCCTCAGCCACGCCTAGCTCCCTCGCCCTCCGTGCGTTCGCGTACTGCTCGGTGTGGCTGGGCGTAGGGATGATGATAGATGGCTTCTGGTAGCAGATACTCTGCATGATGGTGTTGTGCCCCCCTCTGCAGACCACGATATCACACGCCTTGAGATACTTGTAGCGGTCTGTCACCCACGGGATGGTGGTAAGAACTCCTGAAGTGGTTGGTATGGAGCCGCCATCCGGCTGACCCATGGACATAACGACCCTATAATCCTTAGGAAACCTCTCGAAGATCGGCCTCAGCCACTTTATAAGAGGGAAAATTTCCTGCTTAGGGCCACTGATGGCTGCGTAGATCAGCCGCTGCCCCTCCGTCGCACTAGCCTCCTCTCTCACTTCGTCAGTGTCATTAACCTCCTCCGGTTTCTTCGGCAGGATAAATCCTATCATCCTCACAAGATGCTTGTAGGGTTTTGGAATGCGGAGTGAGTCAAGACAGATAGTGTAGGGCTCGGGAAAGTCAGGGATGAGGATGACGTCGCTTGCTCCCCAGCCTCGGCCTATGAGGGTCAAGATCCCGCCGTCTATTATTCTTGACAGTATAAGATTCTGCTCGCTCCTAGGTACCATGGGCTGGAACTGGTTGAGGATGAGGGCGACGGGCAACCCGAGCAGTTTCCCAGCGAAGACTGATGACAACCGTGAGTCTGAGACAACCACATCAGGCTCAAAGGCCTTCATATACTCCATCTCGGACATTACTTGCTGCATGAACCGAAAGAGGGCTGGAACACCCTGGGTGACCATCGACTCTCTGAGGTCTATTCTGCCCGTTGAGTCTGATGCAAGGCTGAGGGCTGGGCTTGAGACCACTGGGAAGCCCCTCTTTCTTACATAGTCCACTCCGTCCAGATAGGTGGAGAACATGATCTCCGCCCCCCGCCGCCTGAACTCCTCAGCGATGGGAAGAGTCCTCCCTACGTGGCCTAACCCAATGCCACAGGGGCTGAAGTAGATGTTGGCGGCATCGTAATTCTCCAAAGGAATTAACTCTCCGCTAACATCCCTGTAGCTCCACCTGTTCGACGGCACCTCGTGGGGTTTTCTCAGAGAAGATGATGGCCCTGAACTTGGAGACCTCCGTACCTGGTAGTAACCAAGCATCTGGCTGTAGCCCCGCCTTAAGGCAGCATTGTGTCAGGAACTCCTCACTGTCCCACCCCCAGTTAACGGGGACTTGGGGGAGAAGGAGCCCGCGCTTCGTGCCTCTTGACACGATGAGGCCGTCCTTCCCGACCTCAATGAGACCAAGGTATTGTTCCTGTCTCTCGACGGATATGGGCTCCGGTGGGGTGAGGACACTGACCTCGATCGTAATGGAATCCATCTCCTCTATTGAGACGGGGTTGAACCGGGGGTCTTTCAGCGCTGCGCTGACAGCGACTTCGACAACGGCCTCAAACAAAGGCTTGACCGGGTAAGGGAAGCCTATACAACCCCTCAGGCTATGAGACGACCCTTCGACTCTGTTTAGTGTGACAAAAACGCCGCACGATGTCTTCATACTCTCTGGCGCATCACCAAGCTCCACAGTTTGCCCTGACCGGAGCGCCGTCTCAATTGCCCTACGAGCAAGCCTGACGATGTATTCTCCCTCCTCCGATGAGAGCTTGAAGACCATCTACCAACCGCCTGCGATATTCTCCTGTGAGGGAGTTTTATAAAGCCTGTTCGGAAGCTTCGAGAGGTACTCCAGCAATCCTCGAGGCTTTCATTATCGTCTCTAAAATGTTCTTCCAGTGGCTACCCTTCCAGTAGGCCTTTCCGCATGAGCCACAGACCCAGAACTCGTCGTATGCCCTCAATGTGCGGGGCGGAACCCTATCCTTCAAGGTCTCCTTAACGACCGGCTTAAGGATCGCCCCACAGTTGGGGCACCTCGACTTTTCCGCGTTCAGGGACAGCTGAAACTGTTTTGAGACGGAGGCCAGCTTCTCAGCGTCGTCCTTTCCCTCAACTAGGAAGGCCTCCAACCCGGCTCTCTGGGCCTTCCTGAATAGCAACCTGTCCCGTGTGAGTAGTACAAGCCCCTTCTCTGCAGCCTGTTCCAGTAGTTCCTCATCGGGAGCATTCTGGATGTATCTAGCCTCATATCCGCAGATCCTGAGCCATCGAACCAGAGCTCCCAGCATACCATCAACGATAAACCTTGGATTCACCTGGAAACACTTCCACTTAGGGAGAAACCCACCCTTGAAATACTCCCCTTTAGTAGCTTTCCTGTTTTCCCTTATAGAAACTCATCGCTAAAATTGAGATCTCTTCAGTGTTGACGAGGAAGGTCCAGACTTGTAAGTCGTCTCTATCTGGTTATTAGGCGCTTTTGGTAGTTAAGGATCTCAATCCTCTGCTCTGCAGTCCTCGCAGATTAACTCCCCTTCGACGGATCTAAGGTTAGTCGTGTACATACCACATCTGTCACAGTATCCGACCATGGAGGGACCTATATGGCTACTATCGCTCTGGATGCGTGAGCGTTCCCGGGTAATCTCGATGAGGGCTGGCATCACCCTGATAATGTCCTTGTCTGATATCACGCCCTCCAGCTTACCCTT
>DAOVCM010000004.1 GCA_030670015.1 Candidatus Bathyarchaeota archaeon | reverse complement strand
GTATTCTACAACTTCCTGCGCAGCAGCCAGAAGCTCAACCTTATCATGGCAATCGGATGCGATGTTGTCGACCGCTACGAGATCACCCTCGAGATCTTCGATAAAATGGCGTCCGACAACATAAGCAAGCTCCAGATCGAGGCAGCCCGCCTTGAGAAACTGACCCCATACTTCAAACTTGAGGCCAACCTCCGCTACCACAATGACAGGCCCTTCTTCCGCAGCATGGGAGAGTACGCCTTCCACAGCCAGCTCAGGGAGCTCACCCGTCGCCAGGCCAGAATCCACCGGCAGATAGAGGCCCTAGCCAAGGAGAAGCGACAGAGGATTAGGAAGAGGCGCCGCCTCGGCTTCCCAACGATCTGTATCGCTGGATTCTACAACGCCGGGAAGACAAGCCTCTTCAACGCCCTCACCGGCGACAAGAAGCCCGTCAGCGACCTACCCTTCACCACCCTGAGCAGCAAGTACCAACGCCGCTTCGTAGACCCGAAGACCACACTACTCTTCATCGACACCATAGGCTTCGTCATAGATCTCGACCCACGTCTCATCAAGAGCTTTGAGCTAAACCTGGAGGACATGCGAAGCGCCGACCTCGTCATCCTCCTCCTCGAAATAACCGACCCAGTCATGACTATCCGCATTAAGCTCTCCGAGGGCATCAGGCTCCTCAGGGAAATTGACATCCCTCGGGAGCACATCATCATAGTGTTCAACAAGGTCGATCTAGCGCCTAACTCCGTTGAAACCGTGGGCGAGGAACTCGGTATGAAGTACATCGGACTACCATGGACAACCGTCTCGGCAAAGGACCGCACTAATCTGGATGGATTGATCCATCTTGTCATAGAGAGGCTTAAAGAGCTGAAGGAACCACCAACCCCGATTGGAAGCGAGGAGAAAGTGGAAGTCGTTGAAGAGGGCTGAGGAGATCTTAGTACGACTCCTTGACCACTATAACAGATGCTGGAGACCCAGGTCCACAGACCCCTTCAGAAGCTTAGTCAGAACAATTCTGAGCCAGAACACAAACTACCGAAACGAGGCCGTGGCCTTTGACCGCCTTGAATCAGCCATAGGGGTGACTCCAGAGACCCTCGTGAACGCACCCGTCGAGGCCGTCGCCGACGCCATCCGCCCCGCCGGCATGTACAACCAGCGGAGTAGAACCCTGAAAAAGGTGGCCGAAGCCGTCATCGAACACCACGGCGGCGACCTGAAGCCAACACTCGCTAAGCCCTACCCTGAGGCCAGAGAAGCGCTGATGCAGCTTCCGGGAGTCGGACCTAAGACTGCAGATGTCCTACTCATGTTCGCCGCTGGAAAGAAGGTCATCCCCGTGGACCGCCATATCTTCCGCATTACGAAACGTCTGCAGCTCGTCTCCGCCAAGGCGTCGTATGACGAGGTCCGTAAAGCCCTTGAGGTCGCAACACCTCTTGAATCCTATGAGGACGTCCATGTCCTACTAATCCGATTCGGACGAGAGGTATGCAGAGCGCAAAAACCAAGATGCCCTCAGTGCTTCCTCAAGGACCTCTGCCCCTACTCGGATGAGTTCAGATAATCTTTTTAGTTACCGTCTTACCTTCCTTGAAGGTTCCGAATCTATGCTGGATCTTGACAGAAACCTCTGGTTCCTCTTTGCCTTGAACCTAGCCGTAGGCTTCGCCAGCCAAATCGTCCAGCCACTCTTCCCCTTGTACCTAAGAAGTCTCAACGCTACTGAGGTGGAGATCGGTCTCGTCATATCCGTGGCAGGTCTCGCCGCCATGTTGCTGATGCTGCCCAGCGGCATACTTATGGATCGAATAGGAAAGAGGAAGATGCTGCTTGTAAGCGTGGTTCTCGGCGCCATTCCCCCCTTCTTCATGGCCTTTATGAACAGCTGGAGAACGGTCACTCCCTTCTACATGTTATTCAGCATTTCCTTCTCTTTCTTTGTCCCTGCAAGGATGGCCATGATATCTGAGGCAGCGACACCGGCAAACAGAGCAACTCTGTTCGGCCTCATGAACCTAGCGTGGCCAATAGGTGGTATCATAGGACCCACACTGAGCGGGTACATCATTGACAACATGGGCTGGAGCTATCCTTTCCTAGGTTCCGCCGCTATTATGGCTGCAAGCCTCATACCGACGCTGATGTTGAAAGAGAAGACTATCCCTACCATAGAAGGCGAAGAAACCTTGAGGAAATCCTCTCTCACCGATCGACAGTATCTCCCAACGCTCATGATCTTCTTTGTCTTCCACCTCGTAGTAACGACAGGCATAGGCGGACTGACTACAATACTTCCTATCTTCCTTCAAGATCAGCTAGAACTCCCAACGTTCCTAATTGGGTTATTCTTCACCGGTTCAAGTATCCTCACCCTCTTCACCCAGATACCTAGTGGATTACTCGCCGACAGATACGGTCGAAAAAAGCTGATAGTCGCATGCACAGCCCTATGCCCCTTACTATATGGTATCTGGCCCCTCATCGATAACTGGGTGACACTCATCATCCTATACTCCGTAGCCTTTGGACTTTGGAGTATGACCTGGCCTGCCTCTCTAGCCCTGCTGTCAGACTCCTTCCCTCCGGAACTGACGGGATCAGCCTTCGGCATCAGAATGACAAGCGTCCGCCTCGGGTTCACAATCGGACCTTTAATCTCAGGATACCTGTACACCTCCGTTAGCCACACATCACCCTTCCTAGCAACAGCAGCGTTCTTCGCATTGGGCATACCCATCGCTCTATTACTCAAAGAGAACCAGAGGAAATTCAGCAGCTAGCTCGATCTTCCTATCTGTCAACGAGGAATGGACCTTTTAACTGTCTTATCTTGGTTCAATTCAATACGAATCATTTAAATTTCGGACGCAGTGATTCATATCAGCTAATCAAAAAATAGTGGTGTTCAGATGCCCCGGAAACATAGACCAAAGCGTGGTTCGAGAGCTTTTTCACCGAGGAAACGAGCTAAAAATATAGATGGCAGGATAAACTTCTGGCCTGAGGTTAACGATGGCCCAAGACTCCTAGGCTTCGCAGGCTACAAGGCAGGTATGACCCATGTTTTCTTGATCGAGGACAGGGATCGCGCACCCGATTACAGGAAGGAGATGAAGAACGCCGCCACGATCATAGATGCGCCACCTATGGTCGTCGTCGGCGTTAGAGCCTACGAGAAAACCCACGATGGACTTAGAGCAATCACCGAGGCTTGGATGGATAACCTACCTGTCGACATTCTCAGGAAGGTAAAAAGCCATGGAGGAGACAGCTCGGAGGCTGGCCTCGAAGGTATTGAGACCGAGATGGAAAAGATAGCCCAGCTCAGGGTCATCGCGGCTACTCAGCCCCGTCTCGCATCGGTTTCGAAGAAGAAGCCAGATCTCATGGAGATTGCCATCGGCGGAGGCTCGAAGGAGGAGCAACTCAAGTACGCACGAGAGCTCCTGGGGAAGACGGTAAGCGTCTCTGACATATTCAACGCTGGAGAGTCCCTTGACGTCATCGGCGTGACCACGGGTAGGGGATTCCAGGGTCCAGTGAAGAGATGGGGAATAAGGATCCTTCAACGGAAATCCAGGAAGACCGTGAGAGGAGTTGCTTCCATCGGACCATGGAAGCCGAGAAGGGTGATGCCCACTGTCCCCCGGGCAGGTCAAATGGGCTTCCACAACAGGACCGAATACAACAAGCGCATCCTCCTCATGGGATCAGACGGGGAACGGGTCACACCCAAGGGAGGCTTCAACCGGTACGGCGAGGTTAGAGGTGACTACCTCCTTTTAAAAGGTAGTGTGATGGGCCCCTCCAAGAGACTAATCAAACTGCGGAGGGCAGTGAGGAAATTCAGGTACCCCGATGATCCACCGCAGATAACATACGTCAACACTGAGTTCCTGAAGCATGTAGAGGGTGACTGAGATGAAAATCCCCGTGGTTAACTCCGGGAACGAACCTACGGAAGAGGTGGACTTACCCAAAATCTTCGAGACCCCATACAGGCCTGACATCATCAAGAGGGCGGTACTATCACAGCAGTCCCATAAGTTCCAGCCCCAGGGTAGAGATCCCATGGCGGGAAAACGGACGACGGCAGAGTCTTGGGGAACCGGGAGAGGAATGTCAAGAGTGCCACGGCTCCGGGGTAGCAGCAGGGCTGCCTTCGGTGTCAGCATTGTCGGAGGACACCAGGCGTTCCCGCCAAGGTCTGAGAAGAGAATAAGAAAGGAGATCAACAAGAAGGAGAGGCGTCTCGCAATCAAGTCCGGTATAGCCGCCACGGCGGGGAGGGATATCGTGGCAGGACGAGGTCACAACATCGACTCTGTCAGCCAGCTGCCGCTAGTCGTAGATGACAGCGTCCAGTCAATGTCCAAAACAGGGGAGGTCAGAGAGCTCTTCGTCAACCTCGGCGTCTGGGCGGACGTTGAGAGGGCTGACCGGAAGAAGATCCGTGCGGGAAGGGGGAAGACCCGGGGGCGCAAGAGGAAGGTGGGAAAGGGCCCCCTCATCGTCATCACGGATGACCTTGGCATCGGGAGTGCTGGGAGAAATCTCCCAGGCGTGGACATCATCAAACTTGAGGATCTGAACGCGGAGCTACTGGCACCAGGAGCACACCCGGGTAGGCTAGTCATCTGGACAAAATCAGCGTTTACGTCGTTGGATGAGGTCTGGGGAGGCGGAGAGCTTTGAACCCGCATAAGATTATCCTCTACCCGTTGATGACTGAGAGATCAGTCAACATGATTGAGAACGAGAACAAGCTCGTCTTCATCGTAGACCGCAGGGCCAACAAGCACGAGATCTCCAGAGCCATAAGCGTACTTTACGAAGTTGAATCCGAGAGTGTGAGGACTCTCATCACGCCTAAAGGGTTGAAGAAGGCCTTTGTCAAACTCAAGGAGGAATATGACGCCTCCGACCTCGCAATAAGGTTAGGTATACTGTAGGGATGATACATGGGTAAGAAGTTAAGAGTCCAGAGACGGGGGAGGGGCACACCTACCTTCAAGACGAAGAAGAAGGGGAAGATAGCGCCAATCAAATACCCAAAGAAGACAGTGGAGAACCTCAACGGCGTGGTAAGAGACCTACTCCACGAGCCCGGCCGAGGGGCGCCACTGATCTACGTCGAGCTTGAAGGCGGTTCAGGATACTATTTAGCCGCTCCTGAGGGGACATATATAGGTCAGAACGTGAGTCTCGGAAAGGGCGCGCCCATCCGAGTCGGCAACGTTCTCCCAGTAGGAACCATTCCCGAGGGCACAATGATATGCAACATTGAGCTCAGGCCTGGGGACGGCGGCAGGATCGCTCGTAGCTCCGGAAGCTTCGCAACGGTCGTCTCCCACTCGGTGAGAGGGACCACACTGAGGCTACCGTCCAAGAGAAAAATTGAGGTCAAGGACAACTGCTGGGCCACCATCGGAATCGTATCAGGAGCAGGTCGAAAGGAAAAACCATTCCTGAAGGCCGGTGAGAAACACCACATGAAGAGGGCAAAGGGACAGGTCTACCCCGTTACCAAAGGAGTCAAGATGACCGCAGCTTCCCATCCTCATGGAGGGGGACGCCACAGGCGCCCCGGCAAGTCTACGACGGTCTCAAGGCATGCGCCGCCTGGTAAGAAGGTAGGCCTCATCGCTGCCAGGAGCTCTGGGAGGAGAAAGAGGCTGAGGAAGTCCTAGTGCAAACCCCTTATATAGCGGCTGAGCATTGGAGAGTTTGATATGCCAAGGGAATTCCTTTACCGGGGTCTAAGCACTGAAGAGCTTAAGGCTATGTCGATGGATGAGTTCATAAGGATATTGCCCTCCAGGATGCGGCGGAGCCTAGGCAGGGGAATCTCAGACAGGCAGCGAACTCTCATCGAGAAAATACGTTTCTCAACCCCCCGCAGCAAGCCCATAAGGACTCATGCAAGAGATCTCGTTATTCTGCCTGAGATGATGGGGAAGACGGTCAACGTGTTCAACGGGAGGGAGTTCGTTGAGGTCAAGATCGATATCAAGAAGGTAGGCCACTACCTAGGGGAGTACTCAATCACAAACAGACCAGTACGCCACGGTCGCCCTGGAATAGGTGCCTCCAGAAGTTCCATGTATATACCTCTCAAATAAGAAACATCCTCACAAATCATTAGATCTAATCTTTTCTTTTCATACCTTCAAAAAGGTGAAGTAACTTCTAGAATTTTTATTAAACCGAACTCAATACCTTAAAACAAAAAAACTCATATCTACAATCATATGTAGTTAGGTGATTGTGAAAAGCACGTGTAGAATGAAAATTTCAAACAAGGCGAGAGATTGAAAAAGGTTTTTATAATGACTGGCGGTTTAATGTCGGCGTACGGTGCGTATATGCCTTCATGGAAGTATTCAATACAGGGGCTTGACCCAGACAGGACAGCGATAGCCAGTGGAAGGGATCTGAGAATATCACCAAAGGCAGCTAGGGAGATATGCCACTATATAAAGGGCATGAGGCTGGAGAGAGCGAAGGAGACGCTGCAGGAGGTCATGGAACTCAGGAGACCTATACCCTATAGGCGCCACAAGAAGAAGGTCGCCCACAGGAAAGGTGCGGAGGGATTTGACGCCGGTAGGTTTCCCCAGAAAGCGGCTGGTCAGATACTAAAGCTGCTGGATACTGTCGAGGCAAACGCCGAGTTCAAAGGGCTGTATACTGACCGTCTCAAGATCATCCACATCGCGGCCCAGAGAGGCAGGGTTATCCGGAATTATATACCAAGGGCTTTTGGCAGGTCCTCTCCCTATTTTCACCGCTTGACCCACGTCGAGGTCGCAGTCGAGGAGATATGATGTCAGTCGTCAAGCGTATAATCCAGGACAACATAGAGAAAGTGAAGGTAGACGAACTTCTCGCCGAAGAGTATGAGCAAGCGGGATACGGTGGAATCACCCTTACCAAAACACCCCTCGGAACCCAGATCAACCTCTTCGCCATGAGGCCCGGACGGGTCATAGGTAAACGAGGCCGCGCCATCAAGGCCGCGTCTGAACGCTTAGAGACAGAGCTAGGTCTCCCTAACCCCCAGATCACGGTGGTGGAGGTTGAGGTACCTGAGCTAAGTCCACGGATCATGGCTGCAAGGATCGCTAACGCCCTAGAACGGGGTGTTCACTATCGCCGAGCCCTCTTCTGGTCATTGAGGCGAACTATGGAGTCAGGTGCATTAGGCTGCGAGATCGTTCTCAGGGGAAAGCTCAGGAGTGATCGAAGCCGCTATGAAAAGGTGAGCGAAGGATTCATTCCTAAGTCCGGAGAGCCCGTTCTAAGATATGTCAAGATCGCGACGAAGCACGTTAAGATGAAGAAAGGGACCTTCGGCATCACAGTGACCATTGTCCCACCTGATGCCAAGTTCCCCGACAAAATAAGCCTTGAAGGCCTCCCCACGATAGAATATCCCGAGGAGGAATACATACTACCAGAGGGAGTTGAGCCTGAGAGCAAAGAGATTGCTGAGGGAGTGGAGGGAGTCACCGCTCAACCCAGCGTTGAAGGGACTCAGGCGGAGCATAAATCGGCGACTGAGACCGAATCAACCAAAGTTGAAATCGAACCACATGAAGTTTCAGCATCAGAGACAGAAAAAAACGTAGAATCTGTCGAGAAAAAGGAACCCACAGAAGAGGTAGCCAAAGCAGGGCCAGACGTGATAATCGAACCTGTAAGTTCAGATGAGTCTGTGAAAAGCGTATCCAAGGAAGAGTCAACGGAGGAACAGTTAGCCGAGCATGAAACAGCTGTGGAGCAGCTGTCAAAGGAACCCGAAAAAGTCGAGTCTTCTGAGGAAGATGCACAAAAAATAAGCGAACCTGAGACAGTTGATGCCGTTGATAAGACTGAGGGTGTAGACGAAGTCAAGGAGGAGTGAGACTTGCCTATCCTTAGAATTCAGGAGATCCGGGAGATGTCCTCGGAGGAGCGTACACGTAGGCTTGAAGAGCTTAGAACAGAGCTTTCTAAGCTGAGGACAATGATCAAAGCAGGGGGTTCTGTGGAGAACCCGGGGCGGGTCAAGGTTCTCCGTAAGGCAATAGCCCGAATAATAACAGTAGTGAATGAGGAGGAGCTCAAGGCATGACGCCAATTATACCGAGGAATATTCTGAGACACGAGTTAATTGGACTTGATGTAAGAATAGTTCAGGACAGTAACCCTTGCAACATTTCCATCTCAGGCAAGGTTATCGACGAGAGTCGTAACACCGTAAGCATTAGGGTGGGAGATGAGGTGAAGAGAATTGCGAAACAAAACGCCACATTCTCCTTCAGCCTCCCTGAGAAAGTCGTCGAGGTTGAGGGACAGGCTCTTGTCGGCAGACCTGAGGACAGAGTGAAGAGGAAGATAAGAAGGAGATGGTGAGGGGAAAACCTTGATGAGTTTGAAGCAACCCACCCGGGAATGCGATGACATCAACTGCCCCTTCCATGGCACCCTCAGCGTAAGGGGAAGGATGATGAACGGTATCGTCGTAACCGATCGAATGCAGAAATCAGTCGTCGTCAGCATAGAATATGTAAGATACTTCCCCAAGTACGAGAGATACGCCCGAATGAACAGCAGGATAACCGCCCACAATCCACCATGCATAGATGCTAAGAGGGGAGACAAAGTGAAGATAGCAGAATGCCGCCCCCTCAGCAAGACAAAGTCCTTTGTGGTAGTAGAGAAGGAGGAATGATTCAATGTCCAAACGTATAAAGCGCAGGATAGGAATGAGGCGAAGGATCACCACCGGCCTCGTTTCAGGGAGCATGATAACGTGCGCTGACAACACTGGCGCTCGGAAGCTCAAATTAATACAAGTTGTAGGTTACAAGGGGGTGCGTCGCCGACTACCAAAAGCCGGAGTAGGAGACCTTGTGATTGTGTCATGCAGGGAGGGCGCTCCGGATATGCGACGTCAACTATTCAACGCTGTCATCATCAGGCAGAGAAAACCCTACCCGCGTAGAGACGGAACATGGATTCAGTTCGACGATAACGCCGCCATAATCCTCACACCTGACGGTGAAATGCGTGGTTCAGATGTCAAAGGACCCGTCGCCCGTGAGGCTGTGGAACGTTGGCCTCGTCTCAACTCAATAGCCCGGATGGTTGTGTAAGCTGTGAGGAAGAGCGGAATCACAAAGCCTGGAAAAAACAGGAAGATGAGATTCAACGCTCCTAACCATGTGAAGAGAAAATACATGTCGGCGCCCCTATCCCCCTCCCTGAAAACCCAATATGGCACCAGATCAATACCTGTTAGGAGAGACGACACGGTCACTATCACAAAGGGGGACAGGAGGCTGACGGAGGGCAAGGTGATCCGGGTCGACACTAGCCGAGGTCGACTATACATCGAGGGCGTCACCCGAAACAGAATGGACGGCTCGTCGGCACAGATCCCCATAAGACCGGAGAACGTCATGATCACACGATTAACCCTTGACGACGACAGAAGGCGCAGGATCCTTGACAGGAGAGGATATGAAGCGAAAAGGGGGAGAGAGTGAGACTTGGGTAAAAAAGGCCCTACCAGGCATCTGAAGCGAGAGATGTCACCCAGCTTTTGGCCGATCCACAGGAAAGAGGACGTTTGGGCTGTGAGACCGAGCCCCGGCTCCCATGGCGCCAATGTCTCAATCCCCCTCCTCGTCGTTCTAAGAGATGTCCTTGGATATGCAGAGACTAGTAAGGAGGCAAGAATGCTCATTAAGCAAGCAAAAGTTCTCGTGGACGGGAAGGCCAGAAAGGACGAACGTTACCCTGTTGGCCTCATGGACGTCATCGAGCTACCAGACGCAGATGAGCTTTATAGAGTGCTACCGGCGCATGGAGGTAAGTTCAAACTTCATCCCATCAATAGGGGAGAGGCAGGCTTCAAGCTGTGTAGAATAGTCGGAAAAACCGTTGTGAAGGAGGGTCATATCCAGCTGAACCTCCACGACGGGAGGAACGTGCTCCTCACTGATGGTATGGGCGCTTATGCGGTGAACGATGTCATCAGAATTAACATACTGGACCAGGAGATAACCGACCACATCAGTTTCAAACCAGGAGTTAGAGCTATTATCACTGGCGGCAGATCCCAGGGCAAATATGGAATCCTGATAAGCATAGGCACAGAGCCTGGGTCCAAAAGGACTGCAACCATAAGGACCTCAGACAACGACGACGTAAGAACCCTAGGGAAATACATCTTCGCTGTGGGCTCCGAGACACCTATAATATCATTACCGGGTGGCCTATGAGTTGAACGAATCTCCTTCAGAGACAGGAACTCCTGAAACACAGCCTAAGATCATTGATACAACGCCTGAGGCCGATATCGATAGTGAAACGCCTTTAGTTGAAGCTCCGGAAGTAGAGGTCTCTGAGGGGGAAATCACAACAGAAGACACAGAGGAAGAGGCATCTTCTGAGGAGGAACCTGAGGAGAAAGTAACCCCTGAGTTGGAAACTATATCTAGTCCTCCTCAACCACAGGATAGTTCGATGAGGGAGATTAAAGTAGGTAAAGTGGTTGTGAATATAAGTACCGGTCAGTCTGGTGAGCCACTAGAAAGGGCCATGACTATCCTTGAGAACCTAACAGGTCAGAGGCCATGTACGAGACGGGCCAAACAGACGATCCGAACCTTCGGTATAAGGAAAAACGAACCCATCTCCTGCATGGTGACGCTTCGAGGCAGCAGATCAGAGGAGTTCCTTAGGAAAGGCTTCGCGACTATCGGCAACAGGATCAGCCCCCGAAGCTTCGATAGGCAAGGTAACTTCGCCTTCGGAATCAGGGAGCACATCGACATCCCTGGTCAGAGGTACGACCCCAATCTCGGTATTATAGGGATGGATGTCATGGTCACAGTGGAGAGGCGTGGGTATCGGATCGCCCGGAAGCGGAGGGCACGGTCTAAGGTAGGACAGAGCCACAGAGTGACCCGGGAAGAGGCAATCGAGTTTATAAAGAATCGGTTCGGTGTAGAGGTGGGACTTCCCAGTGAGTAAGTTGAAGGAGCGGAGCTACGGCAAGGGTAGCAGACGTTGCGTACGCTGTGGCACCTATAATGGTCTGATACGGCGGTATGGCCTCAACGTCTGCCGACAGTGTTTCAGGGAAATAGCTAAGGAACTCGGATTTAGAAAATACAGGTGACATAGATGGACACGTTAGTGAACGCGCTCAACACAATCCTGATACACGAGGAGCGACGCAAGAAGGAGTGTATCATCTGCCCTGCCTCGAACCTTGTAGGAAGGGTGCTCCGTCTCATACAGTCCAAGGGATACATCGGTGAGATAGAGTTCATAAACGATGGGCGAATGGGAAAGTTCCGCGTCCAGCTCTTCGGCCGTATCAACGACTGTAAGGCAGTTAAGCCCCGATACTCTGTGAAGGTAAAAAACATAGAAAAATACGAGAAAAGGTTCCTCCCCAGCCGCGACATGGGCACCCTCATAATGTCAACTCCCAATGGAGTCATGACCCATGTGGATGCCAAGGAACAGAACGTGGGGGGCAGGGTCCTAGCCTATGTCTTTTAGGTGACGGAAAATGTCAGCCACTATTGTAGAGAACACAATCGGGATACCCGAAGGGGTTACACTGGAACTGGTAGGCAGGAAGATCACGGTCACTGGAGAGAGGGGGCAGGTCGTCAAGGATTTCAGCCATGTAAGGCTCAATATGGATCATATCGAGGGCTCTCTTAGGATCTGGGCGATCAACCCCAGGAAGCGGGAGGCCTCCCTCGTAAAGACTATCACAGCCCACGTCAAGAACATGATAAAAGGAGTCACCAGAGGCTTCACCTATAGGATGAAGATAATCTTCGTCCACTTCCCTATGACCATCCGAGTCGAGGGCAAGAAAGTGGAGATCCAGAACTTCATAGGTGAGAGAAAGTCCAGAGAGGCGAAGATCGCGGGTGACGCGAAGGTTCACATAGAAGGGGACGACGTGATCGTTGAAGGCATAGACATAAACGAAGTAGCTCAGACAGCCGCCAACATCCAGCTAGCCACAAAAATAAGGAAGAAGGACCTCAGAAAGTTCTTGGACGGTATATATGTCTACAGCAAGGAATGAAAAGGAATGAGCACCGCCACTGAACGTAAGAAGCTCTTGAAGACAAGAAAGAAGATTGCACAGAAGAGGCCAAAATTCTCGAAGTTCGAGTCATGGAGGTTCGTCCGTTTAAAAGACCATTGGCGTCAGCCTAAGGGTATAGATAATAAAATGAGGCAGAACAGGAGAGGCTGGCCAAAGTCAGTAAATGTTGGATGGGGCTCACCTAAAGCCGTCAGGGGCCTACACCCCTCTGGGAGGGAGGAAGTACTAGTCTTCAACGTAGGGGATCTCGCGATCATTGACCCCGAGACTCAGGCCGCGAGAATAGGCGGCTCCGTGGGAATGAGGAAAAAAGCCACGATCGTGGAAGAAGCCTTGAAACGGGAAATAAAAATACTCAACCCAGGCGAGGTTCAGTCTGTCCTTGAGGTCGAGGAGATAGAAGCTGGAGAAGAAGCCGAATCTGAGGAAGTGAATGAGGATGAGGAACCATGAATCTTAAAAGTCAGAGGCGGCTGGCTGCTTCGGTTCTCAACGTCGGAGTTAATAGGATATGGATTGACCCTGATGGGGCAGAGGATGTAGAGGCTGTAATTACCCGACAGGAGATCCGGAAGCTTATCGGTGAAGGCGTGATAAGACCCGCCCCTGAGAAAAGTCCGAGCCGAGGTAGGACAAGAAAGCGAGCCGCCAAGAAGAGGGCAGGGAGACGCCGAGGCCCTGGTACAAGGAAGGGAGGTAGGTACTCAGTTGTATCCCGAAAAACCCGTTGGATGAGCAGGATCAGGGCGCAGAGGAAGAGACTCAAACACCTTCGGGAACGGAGAATGATCACTGTAAACACCTACAGAAAACTCTACATGAAGGCTAAAGGCGGAGAATTCAGGAGCTTAGCAGAGCTGGAGAGGTACATCACCGATAACAACCTGAGGAGGCGAACTTTTGGCTAAAGGACCCAGATACCGGGTGCCTTACCGGAGGAGAAGAGAGGCTAAGACCGATTATCAGGCTCGACGTATCCTCGCCACCTCTGACAGACCAAGGTTTGTTTTCCGCCCATTTAATAGAAACATAATAATACAGGTCATAGAATCGAAAATTGAGGGAGATTACGTCCTTACACAAGCAAGCTCTCCCGAACTCAAGAAATACGGGTGGCTAGGTGGAAAAAAGAACACGCCAGCCGCCTATCTCCTGGGGCTGCTTGTGGGGCGAAGAACCGTCAAGAAAGGAATTGAAAAAGCCAACCTAGATCTCGGTCTCATACGCCCGACTAAGGGATCGAGGGTCTTCGCGGCGGTGAAAGGAGCCGTTGACGCTGGGTTGGACGTACCCTGTGACAGCGACATTCTCCCCGAGCCAGTCAGGATAAGGGGGGCTGGAATCTCAGAGTACGCACAAAACGTTGAAGACCCCCTTGAATACAAGCGCATATTCTCAGGATACCTTGAGAGAGGCCTGAGGCCGCAGGAGCTACAAAACCACTTCAAAATCGTCAAGACGAAAATAGAGGAGGATCAAACCATATGAGTAATAGGAGAAGGCAGAGGGAGAACGCGCTTGAGAACTGGGTTCCAAAAACCCGTCTTGGTAGGATGGTTCTCGAGGGTCAGATCTCGTCAATTTACGAGATATTCGAGGAAGGTTACAAGATCAAGGAGGTTGAGATCGTCGACATCCTCATACCTGACCTGAGAGACGACGTTATCGATATCAACCTTGTCCAGAAACAGACTGACGCTGGGGAGAGATCAAGGTTCAGAGCCGTCGTGGCTGTGGGCAATAGCGACGGCCTCATAGGCCTCGGCGCAGGGAAGGCTAGAAGGGTTAGGAACGCCATTGAGAAGGGTATCCGGGAGGCGAAGCTTAATATCTACCCCATCAGGCGGGGATGCGGTAGCTGGGAGTGCGACTGCGGTGAGCCACACACACTCCCATTCAAGGTAAAGGGGAAGAGTGGAAGCGTAGTCATCACGCTACTGCCTGGGGCTAAGGGGTTGGGGCTTGTTGCCGGGGACACGGCAAAGGCAGTTCTCACCCTCGCCGGCGTAAAGGACTGCTGGTCGAAGGTTGTTGGAGCAACCCGCACCACGACATCCTTCTCCTTCGCAACCTTCGAGGCCCTGAAGGAGACTATGAAGGTAATGACCCCTAAGGACTGGGCGAAGTAGAATGACGAGAAAATGCCTGCTGGCCATCCGGATAAGAGGCGGCGTGAACGCCTCCACCAGGATTGAAGAAACCCTCAGGATGCTCAGGATGGACAGGAACAACACGTCCACCCTCCTCGACGACAGACCCGAGTACAGGGGCATGCTACAGAAAGCCAAAGATTACATCACATGGGGCGAGCCAACCCCAGAGACTATCACCGTGATATTGGAGAAGAGAGGGAAGGTTAACGGCGGAGGGTCCATCGACATCGAGGTTCTCAAGACACTCGGATACGGCGAGATAAAGGACCTAGCCACCGTCATCCACTCAGGCTCCGTCGAATTCCACAAGCTACAAGGTGTGAAGCCCTTCTTCAGACTCCACCCTCCAAGAAAAGGGTTCAAGAGGAGCGTAAAACGCCCCTATAACAGCAGAGGAGAGCTAGGATACAGGGGCGAAGCCATAAACGATCTAGCGAGACGAATGGTCTGAACTCAACTTCTTCGGGTTTTCATAGTGAAAAGCTGATGATATTCTGCGGTTTGAGATAATGATTAATTAATCTCA
This sequence comes from Candidatus Bathyarchaeota archaeon, assembly GCA_030670015.1. GTDB lineage: Archaea > Thermoproteota > Bathyarchaeia > TCS64 > TCS64 > DAOVCM01. The sequence goes on along the minus strand of DAOVCM010000004.1, from coordinate 2,875 downwards.
CAAAATTTCCTAATAATAACAATATCTTTTTATTGAAATCATCCGTCTTCAATACGGGCGGTTGAGAATTTGCCCCATAAACTGAAAAAATCGAGGAAACAGCGAGGGTCAAGGTACTGTGGATGGGGCCAGGTAGGCCAACACCGGAAGGGCGGCATGAGGGGCGGAAAGGGCAAAGCAGGAGGGCGTAAACATTTCTGGATCAGGACGGTGAAGTACGAGCCTGATAGATTCAAGAAAATTGGGTTTAAGCCGCCTTCGGTATTTAAGTCTCGACCTGAGACCGTCAATGTCGGTGAGCTGGAAGACCTTATTGTTAAAACCTTTGGCGCTGATGAGATGAAGAGCGGAGAGGGTGAGTTAAGCCTCGACCTTGGCTCTCTAGGCTACGGGAAGCTGCTTGGCAGGGGAGATATTAGTATGCCCTTGAAGCTCAAGGTTTCGGAATATACACAAGGAGCTCTAGAGAAGGTCGAAGCTGCTGGGGGACAGATTCTGGAATCCGAGTGATCGGAATGGGACGTTTCCTAGAGTTCTTCAGACCTATCTCACGTTTCATACCAGAAGTAAAGCAACCTGAGCGGAAGGTCAGCTTCAACACACGGATCATGTGGACGGCCCTCGCCCTCATTGTCTACCTGATCATGGCTGAGACCAATCTTTATGGCATCTCCAAACAGGTAGAGAGCGAATCGCTCGCCACTATGAGGGTAATCTTCGCGTCAACCCATGGGACCCTCCTCGAACTGGGTATCGGCCCTATCGTGACAGCCGGTCTCATTATCCAGCTCCTAGCCGGTTCAGAGATCATCCAGTTCGACAATTCCAACCCGGAGGACAGGGCTCTATTCACAACGGCTAGCAAGGTGTTCTCCTTTATCATGATAATAGTACAGGCCTCGCTCTACATAGTGAGTGGCGCATTTGGGCCAGTCGATTTCGGTGTCTCCCTCCTTCTCTTCGGCCAACTACTCGCTGCGGGATTCGTCATCATGATGCTAGATGAGCTCGTGCAGAAAGGGTGGGGGATAGGTAGTGGTATTAGCCTGTTCATCGTGGCGGGTATCACCAAAGGAATATGGTGGAATTCTCTGAGCCTGTTCACCGTTGGCGATGGAAAGAGGCTTGGTGCCATCCCCGCATTCTTCGAGGCAATAGTTAAGCAGGAGCCGATATGGAGCTGGTTCCACAGGGCAGGGGGCTTCCCCGATATGATAGGCCTCATTACAACAGTCGCGGTCTTTGCCTTCGTCGTATACATCGAGGGGATGCGGATTGAGCTGCCCATCAGCCACTCCATGTTCAGAGGTTACAGGGGGAAGATGCCCATCAAGCTTCTATACGTCTCCAACATCCCGGTAATTCTCGCTTACGCTCTTTTCGCCAACTTCCAGATGGCTGGTCAGTTGATATGGTCTAAATGGAACGCTGGTAACTCCAACACGCTCCTCAACCTCATCGCAACCTACAACCAGACATCAAGAGGGACATATCCCACGGGAGGCTTAGTGTACTACATTTCCTCACCTGGCAGCCTCGATGCAGTGATGCAGGCACCCGTGCGCTCCTTGATCTATCTCTGCATAGTGGTTGCAGTATGTATAGTCTTCTCCATGACCTGGCTGGAGATCGGAGGCCTGGGCGCAGCAAACATGGCTGATCAGCTCCTCGGTTCAGGGATGCAGGTCCCAGGATTCAGACGGAGCAGGAGGCCTATCGAGAACCTGCTGAACCGATACATCCCTACCATCACTATTATCAGCGGCTTCATCGTCGGCTTACTGGCGGCGTTCTCAGAATTCTTCGGTGTATTCGGCTCAGGAATGGGCGCACTCCTCTGTGTGAGCATCCTCTACCAGTATTATCAGACAATAGTCCAGGAGCAAGTAGAGGACCTATACCCCTTCCTGAGAGGGGCCTTCCGATGAGTGCTGGTGCCCCATCGGACACCGTTAAGCTCTATGACGACGACCCATATCTGCAAAAATTTCAGGCTCGTGTCCTCAGAGTCGACGGCTGCCAGGTTGATATTGATCGAACCGCTTTCTATCCCGAGGGGGGCGGACAGGTTGGTGATACGGGATTCATCGGGGGTGTCAGAGTGGTGGACACTAAGAAAAAGGATAGCAAGATCCTGCATATCCTTGAGTCTACTCCATCATTCTCAGTAGGGGATAAGTTGGAGTGTGAGATCGACTGGGAAAGACGTTATAATATCATGAGGCTCCACTCTGCGGCTCACATCATGGAACATTTCCTCTGGAAGCGTCTCGGCAAAATCGAGAGGCTCGGTTCATACGTAGACGAGAAGAAGGATCGGGCTGACTATGCTTATGAGGGGCGGTTGCCAGCTGGCGAGCTTAAGATGGTTGAGGAGGATACGAACAAATTCCTTGCCGATGGTCACAAGATTCAGATACTCACTGAACCTGAGAGGCCTGGCATAAGAATTTGGCAATGTGGTGACATCAGGATGCTTTGCGGAGGTACACACATACGTAACACGAAGGAGATAGGTGCTGTAAAGCTTAAACGGAAAAACCCTGGAAGGGGTGTGGAGAGGGTCGAGACTTCCCTGTGTGAAAAATAGGTTTTTTTACATGCAATGTCTAGTATTCTGGTAAAACCTGAAATAGTTGTATTACTTGTAAATGTATAGAAAGATTAATATTAGATGAGTAGAAGCCTTTCCAACAAGTGGAGTCAAATGAGGAATGGCATTCACGAGAGGCGACTGCGTTCATCAATTGTATACTCAACCTGAATAAAGTTGGAAAACTACTGAGAATCATTTTCAAATTTAATTCATTCTATTATCAAGGTGTCAACTTCATTACATTTTCAAGAATTGCAGCAGTTCTCTTATTCGCCTTAC
>DAOVCM010000114.1 GCA_030670015.1 Candidatus Bathyarchaeota archaeon | reverse complement strand
CAATACTAATTGTAACCCACCTATTCTCCACAGTCCGCGATGCTGACAGAATCATCGTTCTGGACAACGGCATAATACAAGACGAGGGAAGCCACGAGGAACTAATCGCGAGAAACGAACTCTACCGTAGACTATGTGAATTGCAACTCGTCTCAATAGTTTGAATAAGTAGAATCTCCTAATGACGCCAAACGACACAACTGTATAAGAAATATTATGAACTCACCTTAGGCCTAGGCCTCTCTATCGCTTAGGTGTCGCTGCCTGTCCTTTTTGCGATCTGATTTGCCATCCTGATAGCGAGGCGCCCAGGTATAGTTATCAGGTACCGTCCCCGCTTCCTCTCCTGTAGGATTAGACCCGCCTCCTCTAGGATGTCAAGGTGGCTGGAGAGGGTGCTGGGGCTAATCTGAGGGAGAATATCCTGAAGATCGCTGGCGTAGAGGCCTCCGGAACTGAGCGCTTCCAGAGCTCTTATCCTGTGCTCGTTCCCCAAGGCGCTCATGACTGATGCCGCTGCCTTAGCATTCACACGGGTTGACCCTCTAGGTCTTCGCCTCCCGACCCCAATTCGACCTGAACCAAGGAAAAAGGACCGATCGATCTCAGCGCTCACTCCCTCCATGACATCCTCCACGAAGCTGCTGATGTAGTCTCCCAACCTGTCCCCAAAGTCGTACTTGAAGTCATAATCGCGCCGGTTAAAACGATAATCCTCCTCTTCATCCCAACCTTGCCCTTTCTCAGGTGACTCATCAGGAGACACCTCTGCCGTATCCTCGAACCTTTCCTCCGCTTCCTCAGGAACCCCTAAGAGAACTATAACTGGTTCCTTCTCTACTGGCTCATCTAATACATTTGTGTCTCCAGAGATCTTGGAAAGACGCTCTTTGAGCGCATCAAGCTCATCCTGAAGTTCACGAATCTCCCTTTCTCTCTCATTTTCATCAGACATTCTCCTCATTCCACTCCTTATTTTATAGTTGTCGTATTATATTCTATTTATATCGAATTCGATACGAATGAAGTAGAATTTAAATGTATTGATTAAGAAGAAAACCCACGAAATGTTTAACGTCGTACATTTGTGAGAAGTCTCTTGTATGGATCTTCAGTGCTTCTACGTTTCCAAGGGGGTCTCTTTCATAACCACTTTGAGGGCAGAGTCATGGTCTGGAATGATGTCCTCGACGTTTCTCACAGAGTTGAAGACGTAGCTCCCCAGACTGGTGAAAGTTCCTATAAGACCGGCCGCGAGGATAATCAGGCTCATCCCTGATCCAGTGCCGGTACCCACAAGCCAGCCGAAAAAAGAGGCTAGGGTTCCCCCGGGCATCATGGTGGGCTCAACGAGGTGATCGGCAAGGGGGCTGGCGATGATCATCGCGACGGGCTGGGAGGCTTGAGAGATGAGAGCCCTTGTGGAGAAGACACATCCCTGAAGCGCGCGCCAGTCTGTAACGTAAATTCTGAAGAGTCAAGCACAGTTCATAATTTTATACAAACAACGGGCTTGAGGATAGAGGTCTACACAAGAGTATTGAAAGATATTCTGAGAAAAGCAATTTTCGTTACACGCTGGCGCGCACGTTCTCTAACTCAGCCATCTGTTGGTAAGTAGTTAAGTACGAATTTTCTTTTGTGCCTCGATGAGGAGGTCTATTTCTTCTTCTGTGTTGAAGAAGTGGGTGCTCACTTTTATTCCTTCGATTCCTCCAAGCGACCTTACGGATACTTTTATCGGTTTTTCTCAGAGGGGAGAACAGACGTGGATCTTGTCGAATGTGTCCGCATCTCTTTTCCAGCTGCCGTTAGTGTACGTCAACCACCCTACCCCTTTAGGGGTAGGGATTGTCCCTGAGGAGGAACAGCATGTTCGAAAAAACTCCCCGAAACGATAGGCCGGTTGACATCGGCCCTAGCAGCGATGTTGATCGCCGCGACGTAATCCGCTGGGCCAGCGTAGCCGCAGCCGATACACCTGAAGCTATCCCTGTTGGGACGATTAGCCCTCTCGTTGATCCCGCAGACGGGGCAGATGTGGCTCGTCCCCCGTGGAGGGACGGCCACTACTTGAACCCCATTGAGCAGGGCCTTGTATTCGACGAACTGTCTGAGCTGGTAGAATCCCCAGGAGTTGAGGCGACTACGCTGAGACCTTCTAACCGTCACCCCGCGTCGGATACCCCCGAGGTCTTCAAGGGCTATCCTGCGGCGGGTGTCTTTGGCCTTAGTCACCAACCCCTTGGAGATTGCATGGTTAACGTCCCTGTGGAAACGGGATTCTTTTCCGGAGAGCTTTCTGAGATGCCGCTTCGCGCTCCTAGATCCGCAGCCTTGGAGTGCCGCCCTCAGCTTGGCGTTTTTCTCTCTCACTTCATCGATTTTAGCGCCGGAGTAGCTCTCACCATCGCTGTCGTAGGCGAGGTACTTTAACCCGAGGTCCACGCCAAGCGTCCCAACGGGGTCGAGGGGCGTAGCTTCGGGAACCTCTATGGTTGCCGCGATGTAGAATACGCCGTCGCGGAGGATGAGGTCTGCCTGTCCCCTGAGCCTGTCCATCCGCGCCTTCTGGTATTCACCTATACGTATGGGAACCCTGATGCGGCCTTCAAGGGTGAGTATGGAGGCGTACTCCAAACCCTTCCAACTGAGGATGCGCTTGTCGTACACCATGGCTCCGTGTGGCCTGAACCTCGGCTTTATGGATTTGTCGCGCTTGTATGCCTCGACTACCTTGCTGATTGCCCTGACGGTCATCTGGGCGCTGAGCCCGTACTGTTCGCGGATGCGGTAGTAGACGAGTTTGTGGAGCGCCCACTTGTTGGCGAGCTTGTTTTGGTGGGCGACATCTGCGATATCGTTGCAGGCCTCGTTGAACCGTTCCATCGTACGCTTCAGGAGTTTGTGTTGCTGTTTGTCCGGGGCTAGCTTCACCAGGAGCGTGAGCTTCATCGGTATATGGAAGCTGAAACTCCATATTTAGCCGTTGCTCTCCGTTTCCTCCCCCCGCTGAAGCGGGGGGTTTCCACGGAGGTTTTTCGATGATCAACCCGTGTCTTTTCTCGGGTTCCGTCGGAGTTAGAACCTTACAGCCGATGTCCTGAAGTCTCTCTATACAGTAGCCTCCGAGTTCCCGTACCCTCTTCTCAATGTTTTGGATTCCCACCTTCTCGTAAAACTTGAGTGTTGAATTCCAGCCGAAGAGTATGGGAGTCACACATACTCCTTGGTCAAATCGGCTTGCGGTCTTCAGTGGGAGATACTCCCAGCTCTTAATGTTGTCGTGATCTTGCAGGCCGAAAGGGGGTGGACCTGGGAGTTTGATCCAGAGGTAGTTCCAATACGACGGGTTGAAGGTGTCTATCAGCTCTTCCTTGACATAGAAGATGCCAGCTCCCTCAGGTCCACACTGCCATTTGTAGCTTCCTGTGACAAGGAAATCCACGTCATCCTTGTGAACGTCAACGTCTATTGCACCTACCGCTTGGAAGGCGTCATCGTACACTAGTGCGTTGTGCTCATGCGCGATCTTGCAGACCTCCTTAACGTCATGTGTGAAGCCGCAGAAGGGAGTCGTGCGACAGATGCAGACTAGTTTGGTCTTGTCATCGATGGTTTTCTCGAAATCGGAGAGTAAGACCTCCCCGTTGACATGGGCTATCCTTCTCAGCTCCACTCCCCTTTTTACCCTCAGGTTATTGAATATGAATGACATCGATGGGTAGGTGAGGTCTGTGAAGACGAGGTTGTCGCCTCGTTCCCATTCTAGAACGTTATTGATCACTAGGTTGGTGGCAGTCATGACGCGGTACATGTTGGTGACCTCTGACTTCTTAGCCTTAATGAGTTTAGAGGCCCGCTCGATGCACTCGAAGAAGACGGGTGCGAGGAAGGGGTGGGTGGCGATATCTGCCACGGGTATGTCCTCAATCCTGCCGCTCTCATAGAAGTTGAGACATTCACGGATAGCGTCTAACCAGTACTTCCCAGGTACCATAAGGTCAGCGGCATTCAGGTAAGTCCAGTGCTTGAGAAGGGGAAACTCATCTCTAACTTTTTCCCAGTTCAATACGCGTTCACGCTTCATTCAATTATACTTCTTATAAGATGTTCCTCCCGTTAATCGATTAGGATATCGTTCCTTGATGCTTGAAACTCGAAAGGCTTTTTACTGGTTGCCATTTCTTGTTCTCAGCGTGGCCGCTGTGGTGTAACGGTAGCATACGGGACTGTGGATCCCTTGGCCGGGGTTCAACTCCCCGCAGCGGCCCTCCCCCTTAATGGACAAACTTAAAATCCCAGACCATGGGTTATGTCTGTGGGCGGAGGTTGCCAAGCCAGGTCAAAGGCGTAGCCCTGAGGCGGCTATTCCGAAGGGATTCGTGGGTTCGAATCCCACCCTCCGCACCAA